>NZ_CP032317.1:3900000-4103907 GCF_003574965.1 Hymenobacter oligotrophus
TCTTTGATGACGCTGGCCAGCAAATCGCGGTGCATCAGCTCGTGGCGGTAAATGTCGCGCAGCACGGCTAAATCGGCAGCGCTGAGGTCAGGGGCCGGAGTGGCCAGCACGCGCTGGTAGAAATCGGCCGAGAAGCGCTCCAGCAAAAACAGGTACGAAACCAAGCCCGCGTCGCCGGTGGGCAGCTCGAAGGAGGTAGGGGCCGGGGTGGGCTCGGGGTCATCGTCGTCGCCGCAGGCCGCCAGCAGCAGCGAAGCGGCGGTAAAGGCACCGGCCTGGCGCAAAAACGTGCGGCGGGGCGGTACTTCCGGTTGCGGACGGAAAGCAGACTGTGCGTCGGACATGCGTAGAAAAAATGCGTAGCGGCCAGCAACGGCCTGAACAGCAAAGGTAGTCCGTTCGGGCCGAAATGAAGCAGCCGTTTCGGTACCGAGCCGCCCCGCCGCCAAAGCGTTGCACGGCACCTAGGCGCGGCGCAAAAAAAAGGCGGCCCCTCGTGCGAGGGGCCGCCTGGGCTTGTTTTGGCTAGGTGGCACCTAGGCAAACAGCACCGTGTTACCGGGAGCCCGGAACAAGCGGGCAATGCTCTTCACGGTGTTGGCGTCGAGCGGCTCGTCGAACGACTCGGAAGCGCCGGCCACCGTAATGGCCACGCCGGTGGTGTTGGTCTGGATGTTCACACCGGCCTGCGTAATGTTGCTTTCGGCCGGGAAGAAGATATCGGTAGCGCCGCCGGTGGCCGGAGTGCCCGGGCCGTAAATCGGGGTGGTGGTGGGAGGTGCCGAGCCGCCGTTGTCGGTACCCGAAATCCAGCTCTTCGGTTTCTGGTTAAGGTTGTTCATGTCGGGCATGGCGCCGGGGCTGCCGCGCCGGATGGAGCGGATGTGCGACGAGTGGCGTGCCTCCACCGAGTGAATGTTCAGAGCGGCTTCCAACAAATCTTTGTTGGGCATCAGCACGGGGGCGCCGCCTTTGTAGGCACGCACGCCGGTGTCAACAAAGCCCTGGGCTACCCCAAAGTACGTGGCCTGGTTGGTGAACACATCCGGGAAACGGCCGCCGCCGGTGTAGTCGAACGCAGTAACGGGCGGGTCGGTTTGGCTGAATGCCTGCGAACCCAGGGCGCCGCGCAGCACCTTGATGTGACCCGACTCGTCGTTGCGAATTTTCTCGATGCCGGGGCGCTCGGCGGCCGGAATCAGGTTGGCCGATTTCAGGCCTGTATCATAGAAGTAGAACTCCAGGTACTCGAGCTGCAAAGCCAGGTTTAGCACGGCCGCAATTTCGGCGGGCAAAGTGCCGGTTTGGCCGTAAGCGCGCGTAAACAAGCCGCTGAACAGGGCCGGCAGGGTAGCAGCCGTTACGGCTTTGCCCATGGTGCCGAAGTGCTTGAACACGCGCCGACGCGAGTCGAACCGGTCGTACACTTCGGGGTCTACTTTTTCTATCTCGGAAATAAGTTTAAACAGATCCATGATCGGAAGAGGCTAAGATTGATGGGGTGATACTGCAGGCGACTAGCGCAAGCTGTTGGCGCTCAGTTTCGAGCCTTGCTTGAGAAACTGGTTGGCCGTGGTTAGCACTTCGGCGGGGCGCTTGGAGCGCTCGAGGCCGGTGCCGTTGCCCACACCCGGGCCCGAGGTGGCCGAGGTAGGCGAGAACAAGTCCACCACATCGTTGTCGACAAACGAGTTGTATGCTAGCAGGTCGCGAATTAGGGCCGCGTGGCGTGCCTCAACCGATACAATTTTGCCTGCAATCACCAAGTAAGCAGGCGTTTGAATAAAACGCCCGGCGCCGTTGTACGCCGCAACGCCTAGGTCTTCGAACGCTTTGGCGGCATTGAGCACGCTGCTGCGGTCGTTGAAATTGATAGAGGAAAAATCGGGCTCGAGCTGTTTGATAGCGGCACTGCCCAGCGCAGTTTTAAAGAAATCGGCGTGGGCTTTTTCATGCACGGCCAAGTCGTCGAGAATCATGCGCTCGGCGCTGCTGGCATTCAGGCCCGTGTAGTAGGTGCCGGTTTTAATTTGAGCGTAGAAAGCGGCCTCCAACTGCTCCAGCGCATAGGCGTAGTTGAGTACCCCGTTGTCGCCCGACCCCACGTCGATGGCATTGGCAACTTCGTCGTCGTCATCGTCGCCGCAGCCGGCGAGCAGCAAGCCAGTAGCGCAGGCCGAAAAGCCCGCATAACGCAAAAACGAGCGCCGTTGAATGGGTTGCAAGAGCGCGCTGCCCTGCGCTGCCTCCTCCTGCTCAGGAGAGTGTTTGGTCGTGGCCATACAAAAGGGTTAGGGTTTTGGTTGGTAAAAGCAAGAGCAATAAGCATCTGACCCAAGTCGGATTCCGGACTTGGGGAAGAAGTAAACCGAACGGGAAGGGGGAGGAATTGCAACCCTTTACGCTTTCCTTGGCACGCAAGGTTGTAGTCGAGCTTGCTTTTTTATTATATTATATAAGTTTAATGTAGTTGCTACCGTGCTTCACGGCCTTGCTGTTGCGCTTGGTGCCCTGTACTAACCGCCCAAAAACACGCCAGGCCGGCCTTCTCACGAAGGCCGGCCTGGCGGCAAAAAGAGTTGGGTGCGTTAAGCCCGCACGTAGGGCGTAGCCAGCGTGGTTACGGTGCCGCGGTCGAGCGGCTCGTCGAAGGCTTCGCTTACTTCGGCAGCGGTGTAGCCCAGCGAGGTAAGGTTTACGCCGCCCTGCGACACGTTGTCTTCGGCGGGATGGTCGGCCACGGGGTTGCCGCCGCCGTAAATGGGCTCGGGCGCGCCGTTGGCCGCTTTGTTGGTAATCCAGCCGAATTGCTGCACGCCACCGCCGGCTGCGGCGCGGCGCATCATCCGGATGTGGGCCGCGTGGCGGGCCTCAACCGAGTGAATTTGCAGCGCGGTTTGCAGCAGGTTGTTCGGAGCACCCTTCAGGGCGCCGGCCTGGCCTTTGTAAGCGCGTACCCCTAGGTCTTCAAAAGCTTGCGCAAACGTCAGGAACGAGTTGTAGGTAGCAAAGGCGTTGCCGAAATCGAAGCCGCGCGGAGCCGGCGCTGCGGCGCTGCCCAAGGCCGAGGCCAGCAGCTGTACGTGCGCGGTTTCGTTGTCTTTGATTTTCTGGATGGCGTTGCGTGCGGCGCTGCCCGAGGTGAGGTTGGCAGCCAGGGTAGGCGCAGCCAAGGCCTGCACGTAAAACGCTTCTTCGAGGCGCTCCAGCAGCAGGGCGTAGTTCAGCACGTCGTTCACGCTGCTGCCCGATTGGGCCAGTGCTTTGTTGAACACCGAGCCGATGGCGATGGGGGCCGAGGCCAGGGCAAATTTCTTGGCTATGTTGCCCAGCGACGCAAACGCATCGCGACGGGAATTGAGTCGGCCCATTACCTCGGGGTCAACTTGTTCCAGGTCGGAAAGAATCTTGAACAGGTTCATTGCAGGAAAATCTAGCAGGGTTGAGGAATGGACTAGCGGCCGACCTGGCTACCGTCGATTTTATCTTTGATGAAGGGCTGCGCGGCCGCCAGCACGTCGGCTACCGGCAAAGCCTGGTCGAGGCCTTGGGCATTCACCACATCGTTGGCGAAAGAGCCGTTGCTGATCAGGTCGCGAATCATGGCCGCGTGGCGTGCCTCAACCGACACGATTTTGCCGGCCAGCGTTAGGAAAGCCGTGCTCTGGAGCAGCGGGCCGGCGCCGTTGTAAGCGGCTACGCCTAGGTCCTCGAACGTACGGGCCGTAGTCAGCACGCTGGTGCGGTCGTTGAAATTCACTTTCGAGAAGTCGGGCGTAAGGCCTTTGATAGCATTGTTGGCCAGCGCGGCTTTAAAAAAATCGCGGTGCACGGCCTCGTGCTTGGCAATGGCTTGCATAATGGTGCGCTCGTCGGTTGTGATGCCGCTGTAGGGCGTAGCCACCACCTGTGCGTAGAAAGCGGCTTCGAGCTGCTCCAGGGCGTAGGCGTAGTTGAGCACGCCGATGTCGCCCGAGCCGAGCTTCACGGCGTCAGTCGCCATGTCATCGTCGTCGTCATCGTCGCAGCCGGCGAGCAGCAGGCCAGTGGCGCAGGCAGTTAGCCCGCTGTAGCGCAAAAACAAGCGGCGGTCGATGGGCTGAACCAGCCGGTTGCCCACGCTTGTCTCCTCGGGGCCGGTGTGGTGTTGTTGGGTGGCCATGTGAAAGTGAAATGGTTGGTGAACGAATAAGTATGCGGCACTCCCGCATTGCCTGCCGGGCCGCTTGCCCTAGGTGGTTGCGCCTGCCACGCAGCAGGTGGAGTTGCCGAGACTTACGCCAGAGTGGATAGATTGGATTTCGGCGTTGTATTATTTTCTTACAGTTGGGCCTAGGTATCCTCCCATGGGTGCAGTGCAGCCGCGAGGCAAAAGGCCGCTGCCGAGCACCCACCGCGTTTTATGCGTAGTTTTGACTACATGCCTTGGCGACGAATTATTTTTTTCTGGGGGTGGCTTTTGGCGGGTGCCGTTGCGCCTGAGGCGCGGGCGCAGGTGCCGGCGCCGCCCGCCGGCACGCCACCGCCGGCGGCCAGCGCCGTGCCGGCGGGCCAGCAAGCGGCAGTGGAGTTGGGGCGCTCCACCTTCCCCATCAACGAGTACTTTACTATTGCCATTCGGCTTAGCGGCGCCCCGCTTGGCAAGTACTCCGCTTTCCCCGATATCGAAGGCTTTAAAAAAAGCGGCAAAACCTCCACCACCACCACCCGCACCAGCCAAGGGCGCAGCACCGTGGAGCTGGTGCTTACCCAGCGCTACGCCGCTTTTGCCGAGGGCGACTTCACACTGAAGCCGTTTAGCATCACCGTGAACGGGCAAGTGCTGCGCTCGGCCGGGGCGGTGTTGCACGTGGTGGCGCAGCCCGCCGCACCGGCCACCGCGCCGCCCGGCGCGGCAGCGCCCAACGCACCAAGCCCAGCCGCCGGCGCACCGCCCGCGGGCAAGCAGCCGCTGCAGGGCATCGGCCTGCTCGATCAGCTCCTAGGTAAGCCCAAGCCGCAAGAGTTGATAGAGCAACCCGATCAGGCTTTTCTGGCCGTTGAGCCCAACAAAGCCGCCGCGTGGGTGGGCGAACCGGTGCACGTTGGCTTGTACCTGTACCTAGCACCCACCGATCAAGGCCTGCTCGATTTTCACCGCTTTGCCGAGCAGCTGCCTGCCCTGTTGCGCCAGCTTCGCCAACCCGGCGCCTGGGAAGAAACCTTCGACGAAACCAACATTCGGCCCGACTCGGTGCGGGTGGGCGGCAAGCCTTTTTTGCGTTACCAGCTGCACGAGGCCGTTTACTATCCGCTAGGCACCCGCCCGCTCAACTTCCCGGCGGTAGCGCTGCAAATGATTAAGTACCGCGTGGCCAAGCGACCCTTGCCCGGCACCGATGGCCGCGTGGTAGGCTACAAAACCTATGTATCGCGGCCGCGCACGGTGCAAGTAAAAGCTTTGCCCGCGCCACCGGCCGGCCTGGGCCTTGTGGCCGTGGGCCACTATACCTTACGCGAGGGCCTCGACCGCACCAAGTACCAAACCGGCCAAACCATAACCTACACGCTGGTGGTGGAGGGCGAGGGCAACCTCACGGCGCTTACCCCACCTGTAGCCCGCGCACCGGCCGGGGTGGAGGTGTTCGGCCCCGAAACCCGGCAGGAAGTTACCCGCGCCGACGGCCGCGTAACCGGGCGCAAAATCATGCGCTACCGCCTTGTGCCCAGCCAACCGGGCCCGCTTAACCTAGGCAACCTATTGGCCGTGCCCACCTTCGATTTCGCAACAGGTAAGTACCAAACCTTGCGCTCAGAGCTGGCGCTGCAGGTAACCGGGCCGGCCGTGGCGCCCCAGCAAGCGGTAACGGCCTTTGTGCGTACCGACGCATTTTACCAACAGCAGCTTGGCAAGGCTAGTAGCAACTTGCAAGCCCTCGATACGCCCCGGCAGGTGCGCCGCTACGCCAATTTTGTGCTGGCCGTGCTGTTGGCCGTGGCCGCGTTCGGCTGGTTCACGGCCCGCGAAAGGCCCTAGGTAGCGGCAAGCCCGAGCACAAAAAGGGCCGCCCGGCACTGCCGGGCGGCCCTTTTTGTATGTCAATACCGAGTGCCTACGACACCTGCGAAGCACCTACTTTGGAGCGCAGGTAAGCCACCAGCACGTCCAGGCCGCGGTCGAAGTGGCGGTTGTTGGGGATGATGATGTCCGCGTCGTGCTTGAAAGGCTTGATGTACTTTTCGTAAGTGGGCGCCACGTGGTGCGTGTAGCGGTACAGCACGTCCTCCAGGTCGTAGCCGCGCTCGTCACGGTCGCGCACAATGCGGCGCAGCACCTTCACGTGCTCCCGCGCATCGATGTACACCTTCAGATCGAGCAGCTTGGCCACTTCCTCGAAGTAAAACACGAAGATGCCCTCCACTACCACAATGGGTGCGGGCTTGAACACCAGCTCCTTAGCCGGGGCGTTGGGGTTGTTGAAGGTGTACTCCTTGCGGCGCACCTCTAGGCCTTGGCTGATGCGCAGCACGTCGGCCGCATAAGCCGCCGAATCGATGGAGGAAGGAAGGTCGAAATTGGTAACGCCCTGCGAATCGACTTGCTGCACCTCGCGGGGGTGGTAGTAGTTGTCTTGCGAAATCAGGCAGATTTCGTCGTCCGAAAACGAGGCGAGCAGGCGGCGCAGAAAGGTGGTTTTGCCGGAGGCGCTGCCGCCGGTGATACCAACGATGAAAGGTTGTTGCATGGGGTACTTACTGCGGCCCGACCAGCAGGGCCAACCTTGCAAAAATAGCGAGTTGCCACCGTTCGCGGCGTCAAAATGTTGGGGCGGGCCGGCAAAAGCCCGTTTGCACCCCTAAGCCGAGGGCGCCTGCTGCTGCAAAAACTCAACTAGTTTGGCAACGGCCCGGGCCCGGTGGCTCAGTTTGTTTTTCTCGCTGAGGGGCATTTCGGCGAAGGTGTAGGCGTAATCGGCGGGCTCAAACACGGGGTCGTAGCCGAAGCCGCCGGCGCCACGCGGTACGGCCGCAATGCGTCCCTCAACGGCGCCCTCAAACGTATGCTGCTCGGCATCGGAAAGCACCAGGGCTACCACCGTGCGAAACCGGGCCGAGCGGTTGGGCTTGCCCTCGAGCTCGTGCAGCAGCTTGCGCACGTTGTCGGCGGCGGAGCGTTGCGGGCCGGCGTACCGGGCCGAGTACACGCCCGGTTCGCCACCTAGGGCCGCTACCTCCAGGCCGGTGTCGTCGGCAAAGCAGGCCACGCCGTAGTGCTCCCACACGTACCGGGCTTTTTGCAGGGCGTTGCCCTCGAGCGTGTCCTGGGTTTCGGGCAATTCCTCTTGGCAGCCAATGTCGGCAAGGCTGAGCAACTCGATGTGGGCCGGCAGCAACGGCCGGATTTCATCGAGCTTGTGGGCGTTGTTGGAGGCAAAGCAAAGACGCATGGGCAAGTAGCGGCTGACGGATGAATTAAAATGCCAACGGTAGGCACAGCACCTGGGCTGCATCTGCCGCTCGCTGGTAAACGAGTACAAAAAAACCGGAACGCGCCCGGTTTTCTAAGCTTTAGCAGCAACAAGCATCCTACAAAAACATGAGCTTGATGCTGCCCCACGAGCGGCTAATCACATTTGGTCGGGCAACTGGGGCTGATATGCCATCGTTGGCGCGAGCAGCCAAACCATAAACGTTGTTGTGGAGGGCCGCAAACGGCTGGGCCGAGAACTTGCTGCTGCGGGCCAGGGCCGTGCCATTGGGCAGCAACAAATAGCCGTTGGTTTGCTGAGCGATTACGAGTTGAGCTTGCGGCTTAGCCTGATAGTAGGAAACGATGGGCTGCAGGGCTGCTGCGGTGATAATCAATGCCAACAGCGGCAGGCTAAAAAGATATTTTCGCGTCATAAGTCGGCACAAAGTAAAGCAACGAACAGGATGCTAACGGTAGTATGATTGCACAAAAGTAGCCGATCCGACTATTTCGGGGGAGTTATATACACGTGGCTTCCGGAAAACCGCTAAGCTCTTTTCTTTTAAGTGTCAACGTTGTAACTTTGCCGTCCCTTCCGCAAAATCGGCAGGGCCACAAGGAAACAACCGCATTAGCGTCATGAAAAAGGACATCCACCCCGAGTACCGCGAGGTAGTGTTTCAAGACACCACGAGCGACTTCAAATTCATCACCCGTTCGACCATGACCTCGAACGAGACCGTTACGATGGAAGACGGCAAAACTTACCCCGTTATCAAGGTGGAAGTTAGCAGCCAGTCGCACCCCTTCTACACCGGTAAGAACGTACTGCTCGACACCGCCGGCCGCGTGGAGAAATTCCGCAACCGCTACCAGAAGAAGTCGTAAGCCTGCGTGGTCTTTTGGCCACCATGCGCTAGCTTTTTGCCTGAAACTCCTTCCGGTTCGTCCGGAGGGAGTTTTTTGTTTGCCAACTTTGCAGCCAGAATCCTCTGCGCCTTGGCGCACCGCTCACTTGCTACCGGCCGTTTTCGGCTTCTGCCATGACTGTTCTGCTCTTCGACGACCCCGCCATCCGGCCTAACCTGCTGCCGTTCACCTTCACCCGGCCTGTGGCCGCCCTGCGCTGTGGTATTCTTACCATTGCCGAAAAGTGGCAGCGCCGCCTCGGTGAGGAAACCGTTGGCTACCTCACCGAGCCTTACCTGCAGGCTAAGTACCCGGCCGGCAACACCGCGGGTCCGGCCCTGGTCATCAACGGTGCCGTGTGCCCCGACGAGCTGCTGACCCGGCAAGTGCAGGCCCTGCAGCCCGGCGAGGCGCTTTACGACGACGAGCTGCTGGTAGCCGCGCACCTGGCCGATGCCAGCCAGGTAGCCGAGCTGATACAGGAAGGCTTCGGCAAAACGCACAACGTGGCCGAGCCGGTAGAGGTAATTAAGCACCCGTGGCACTTGTTTTTGCGCAACGGCGCCGAAATCCGCCAGGACTTTGCCCTGCTTACCCAAGGCCGCCAGTCGCAGCCCGTGGGCGACGCGCACACCATTGTGTACGCGCCCGAGAACATCTTTATTGAAGAAGGCGTGAAGATCCGGGCGGCTATCCTCAACGCCGAAGACGGTCCCATCTACCTAGGCAAAAATTCGCAGGTACACGAGGGCGCCATCATCAAAGGGCCGCTGGCCCTAGGCGAGGGGGCGCACATCAACGCCGGGGCCAAAATGCGCGGCGATAACACCGTGGGCCCTCATTGCAAAGTGGGTGGCGAGGTGGGCAACTCCATCTTTATGGGCTTCAGCAACAAGGGCCACGACGGCTACGTGGGCAACTCCGTAATTGGGGAGTGGTGCAACCTAGGCGCCGACACTAACACCTCGAACCTGAAGAATAACTACGCCCCCGTAAAAATTTGGAGCCACGCCCAAAACCGCTTCGTGAACACGGGGCAACAGTTTTGCGGCCTGATGATGGGCGACCACAGCAAGTGCGGCATCAACACCATGTTCAACACCGGCACGGTGGTGGGCGTGGCGGCCAACATCTTCGGGGCGGGCTTTCCGCGGCAGTTTATTCCGTCGTTTAGCTGGGGCGGCGCCTCGGGCTTCGAAACCTTCCGCCTGAACAAGGTGGCCGAGGTGGCCGAGCGCGTAATGGCCCGCCGCAGCCTGCCCTACGACGAGGTGGAAAAAGCCATCATGACGAAGGTGTTCGAGCTGACCACCAAGGACCGCGTGTGGGAGCGCGCCACCAACCTGGCCGCTGCCGACGACAACGCCACCATCGAGCTGTAAAACCACCTAGGGCCCTACTAGCCGCTGACCACGTGAAGCCGACCGACGAAGAAAAGCCCGCCTCGGGCCTGCAAGGCACCGATTTCGCGGTGGCCATGTTCGCTACCATGTTTATGGGCACCGGCGCCGTGCTCGATACCGTTACCTCGGTGCGGCTGGGGGCGGCCTCGCTGCTGGTAACGGGCTTGGGGCTGTGGCTGCTGTTTCGGTGGCTGAAAGCGGGGCGGCCGCAACCGGTGCGCTTTGCCGGCGCCGTGCTTATTGTGGCCGTGGTGCTGGGCGTGCGCGTGCTGCTGAAGAAGGTGCTGCTAACGGGTTTTTAACCACTGCTATGCGTTTCGCTGATATTCCGGGGCTTGCGGAGGTAAAGCAGGTACTGCGCCAATCGGTGCAGCGCCAGCACGTGGCGCACGCGCAGCTGTTTCGCGGAGCCGAGGGCACGGGCGCTTTGGCGCTGGCGCTGGCCTACGCAGCGTTCCTGAACTGCGAAAACCGCCAGCCCGACGACTCGTGCGGCCAATGCCCCAGCTGCCGCAAGGTGGATAAGCTGGTGCACCCCGACCTGAACTTCATTCTGCCCGTTACTACTACCAAGGCCGTCAGCAAAGACGCGCTCAGCCACCGCTTTGCGGCCGAGTGGCGGGCCTTTGTGCTGGCCGACGGCGGTACCTACCTAGGGCTGAACGACTGGATGCAGCACATCGGGGCCGACAACAAGCAGGGCAGCATCAGCAAAGACGAGGCCGTGCAATTGCTCAAGCTGGTGTCGCTGAAGGCGTTTGAGGCGCAGTTTAAGGTGGTGGTTATTTGGCTGCCCGAACTGATGCACCCGGCCGCCGCCAACGCCGTGCTGAAGCTGCTGGAGGAACCACCGCCCGCCACCGTGTTTTTGCTCGTGAGCCAGCAGCCCGATAAGCTGCTGCCTACCATCGTAAGCCGCGTGCAAGTGGTGCCGGTGCGCCGTTTTCAGGAGCCCGAAATCACGGAATATCTGGTGCAAAACTACCACTTGCCCGAGGTGAAGGCGCGGCAGTTGGCCCTGGTGAGCGAAGGCAACCTAAGGGCCGCCCTGGCCGCCCGCAACTCGCCCGACAACGACCATTTCACCACGTTTCAGAAATGGATGCAGGCTTGCTTTAAGGCCAGCCAAGGCAAGCTGGAGGACATGGTAACCGCCGCCGATGGCTTCCAGAAAATGGGGCGCGAAAACCAGAAGGAGTTTTTGCAATACGCCCTAGGTTTGGTGCGCAAAGTGCTGCTCTACGGGCTCGACCCGGCGCTGGTGCCGCACCTGCCGGCTTCGGAGCAAACGTTTGTCGGCAAATTCAGCCCGTTTGTGCACCGCCGCAACGCCGAGGGTTTGGCGCAGGTGCTCAACGATGCGCATTTTCACGTAGAACGGAACGCACACCCGCGCATTGTGTTCGTGGATACGTCGTTGCAGGTGGCCGATCTGCTGCGCATGCCCGCGGGGTAGGGGCGCATGGCACGCGCCCACTCGTTGGGCCGTACACGCCGCGCTTTGCCCGCATTTTCTATCGATAACCGCTAACCGACGGGCGCGTGCACCGCGCCCCTACCACATATGACGCAACGCCCCATCCGTATTGGTACGCGCGGCAGCAAGCTGGCCTTGTGGCAAGCCAACCACGTGGCCGACACCCTGAACGCTGCTGGCCTCGCTACCGAAATCGTCATCATCACGACCAAAGGCGACGTGGTGCTCGACCGCTCGTTGGATAAAATTGGCGCCAAAGGGGTATTTACCGAAGAGCTGGAAGAAAGCTTGCGCACCGGGCACATCGACATTGCCGTGCACAGCGCCAAGGATGTGCAAAGCCACATCCCCGACGATTTGGAGCTGCTGGCCTTTATGCCGCGCGAACGGGTGAACGACGTCATCATCAGCTTCGATCCGTCGTTTTCGCTCGACCGCCCCGACATTGTGCTGGGCACCAGCAGCACGCGCCGCCGCGCCTTGCTCAAGCGTTATTACCCCAACGCCATTACGGCCGAAGCCCGCGGCAACCTGCAAACCCGCCTGCGCAAGCTCGAAGAAGGCCAGTACGACGCCTTGGTGCTGGCCTTTGCCGGCGTGCACCGCATGCAGTACGACAACCTGATTGTGCAGGTACTGCCCGAAACGCAATTCATACCGGCCGCCGGCCAGGGCTCGGTGGCCATTGAGTGCGCCAAAAGCCTCGATGCCGACCGCAAAGCCGCCCTGCGTCAGCTTCTCGACGACCCCGACACGCACACCTGCCTGGCCGCCGAACGCGCTTACCTGCGCACCATGGAGGGCGGCTGCAGCATCCCGTCGTTCGCGCTGGCCACCTTCACCGACGAAGGCACCCTGCAGCTGCACGGCGGCCTCATTAGCCTCGACGGTCAGCAGTTTGTGGAGGAAATCCAAAGCACCACCGACCCCGACGCCGCCGCCGCCCTAGGTGTGGCCGTAGCCGAGAACGTGTTGAGCCGCGGCGGCAAAGACATTCTCAGCGAAATCCGCCAGCACCGCGAGTCGGAATCGACAACGTTTTAGCGTAGCCAAAGTCCGCGCTACTTCTTCCGGCTTAGCAACGCATACAGCACCAGCGCCGTCACGGCGCCGCTGGTGTCGGCTAGCATGTCCTTTTGGGCATCCCAAATGTCGCCTTGGCTGCCCAAGAACGCGGCCCCGGCGGCCGGGTCGCTGAGGTCGGCGTATAGCCACTCGATTACCTCGTAGGCCATGGCCACAAAGCCGATAACGCACAGCGGAAACAGGTAGGAAATAAAGCGGCTGCGGATGAGGTTGCGGCGGTCGGTAAGCTCGATGATGGGGTAGGCGTAAAAGCCGACGGAGAAGTGCGCCACCCGGTCGTACATGTTGCGCTTGAAGCCAAACAAGTTGTTGAACCAATCGAACGGCACCCGCTCAAACGTGTAATGGCCGCCCACAGTGTGCAGAAAAATCAGCGCGCTCATGAGCGCATAGGCTGTATTGGAGAAGCGCACCCCGCGTAGGTAAAGCACTACCAGCGCCGTTACAATTAGCACAATGGGCAGGTTTTCGGCCACCCACGTGCCGCGCTCGTGCGGGTTGATTGCCAGTACTGCAAACAGCAGCAGATAAGCCGCAAGCAGCAATTTCGGAAACCACATCGGGCGTAGGGCAGTAGCAGTTAGGTCAGGCATAAGCGGCATTGGCGTTGGCGCGGTGTACGCGAAACAGCCGCCGATGTCGTTTAAAGCCTCCAAATTTTGCCGCACGCTATGCCCGCATCCGGTCCGTACCCGCCCGCACTGCTGCGCACCGCGCGCTTGCTGCTACGCCCGTTTACCATTGCCGATGCACCCGCCCTGGCCGAGCTGGTAGCCGCCGAGCGCCCTAGGTTGCTGCGCAACTTTCCGCGCACGGCAGGGGCCATTCAGGACGAAGCAACGGCCGCCGTACACATTACCCTGCGCGAAACCGACTGGCACCTGCGCACGGCTTTTCAGTACGGGTTGTGGGTGCCCGATGCCGCCAGCAGCAGCCACCAATGCGTAGGCTACATCAGCCTGCGCGATATGCACTGGACGCCCTTCGACGTGCCCAAGGCCGAGCTGGGGTACTGGCTGGCCGCTACCCACCAAGGCCAAGGGTTGATGCACGAAGCCCTGCCCATAGTGTTGCAGGCTGTGTTCGAAGCCGTCGGGTTAGAAAAAGTGTTTGCCCGCGTGCTGCCCGAAAACGTACGTAGCAGCCGATTGCTGCTCAGCCTGGGTTTCCGGCGCAGCGGCGTGTTGCGCCGCGAGTTCCGCTGCGGCGACGACGACACCGTTCAGGACATTGACTACTACGACTTACTGCGCAGCGAATGGCACGCGCGCTCGGCCGAAACCGCTTAGCTTCGCTGTCAGATTTCGTTGCTCCATTTTCAACGCTATGAAAAGCTTCCTCCGCGTAACCGTTGCTGTGGCGGCCCTGCTGCTGTTGGGCGCTGCCCCAGCTGTGCACGCTCAGAAACCGGAAACCAAAACCAAGCAAAAAGCCGCCAAACCCCGCAAAAAGGACGAAGTGGTAACGCTGCATGTAACCCAAAACGGCGCCGCCCTAGGTGATATTCGGCTGGTGCTGTTCGAGCAGACGCCGCTGCACAAGGCAAACTTTCTGAAGCGCGCCGAAGGCAAGCTCTACAACGGCACCACTTTCCATCGCGTTATTCCGGGCTTTATGGTGCAGGGCGGCGACCCAAATTCCAAGGACAACGACCCCACCAACGACGGCATGGGCCAGCCCAACGATCCGCGCATTCCGGCCGAAATTCGGCCCGAGCTGCGCCACAAACGCGGCGCCGTAGCAGCGGCCCGCGGCGGCGGGCCGGCCGGCACACCCAGCAGCCACGCCCAATTTTACATTGTGCAAAACCCCAACGGCACGCCTCACCTCGATGGCGCTTACACCGTGTTCGGGCAGGTAATTCAGGGGCAGGAAGTGGTGGACAAGATTGCCCAGGCGCCCCGCAACGAAATGGACCGCCCCGACCAAGACGTGAAAATGACCGTGGAGGTGGACAAGCTCAAAAAGAAGAAAATTACCGAGCTGTACGGCTACCAGTATTAATTCTGAATTTTGAATGCTGAATTCAGAATTGCGCGGCAGGCGACCCGTGCCGTCAATTCTGAATTCAGCATTCAGAATTCACCATTCAGAATTCAACCGAAATGCGTCTTCTCATTACCGGAGCCAACGGCTTGTTGGGCCAAAAACTGATCGGGCTGCTGCACCAAGAGCCCGGCGTGGAGCTGATTGCCACCTCGCGCGGCTCGAACCGCCTGGGCGAAGTGTTTCCCAACGTGCCCTTTGCCGCCCTCGATGTAACCAACGCCGAGCAGGTAGAGCAGGTGATTGGCGAACTGAAGCCCACGCACGTAATCCACACCGCCGCCATGACGAACGTGGACGAGTGCGAGCTAAACCGCGAAGCCTGCTGGCTGCAAAACGTAACGGCCACCGAAAACCTGGCCCGCACCTGCGCCGCGCACGATGTGCACCTCACGCACCTCAGCACCGATTTTATCTTCGACGGCTCGCACGGCCCGCTTACCGAAGACGCCACGCCCAACCCCATTAGCTACTACGGCGAGAGCAAGCTGGCCGCCGAGCAGGCGGTGCAAAACACCGCCGGACTGCGCTGGGCTATTGCCCGCACCGTGCTGGTGTACGGCGTGCTGCACGGCGGCGGCCGCACCAACATTGTGCTGTGGGTGCGCAACTCGCTGCGCGAAGGCAAGCAGATAAAAGTGGTAAACGACCAGTGGCGTACGCCCACCCTGGCCGAAGACCTGGCCCAAGGCTGCTGGCTGATTGCCAAGCAAAGCGCCCTAGGCACCTACAACATTTCGGGCCGCGAGCTGCTTACGCCCTACGACATTGCCCTGCGCGTGGCCGACCACTTCAGCCTCGATAAGTCGCTTATCATCGAGGCCGATGGCAGCACCTTTACGCAGCCCGCCAAACGCCCGCCGCGCACGGGCTTCATCATCGAGAAAGCCGAAAAGGAGCTGGGTTACCGCCCGCATAGCTTCACCGAGGGCATCGATATTGTAGCGGCCCAAGCATAGCAGGCTGCCGCGCGAGGTTTGGTCCGCGTTTGCCAGAGCGGCTCGGAGCGCGTAGCCCAAGGCATAGCCGATCTACCATCCGAACGTTGCGGGCTTAGGCCCGCGCTAGACCTCACAACGGGGCCCCGAGCACACCTGCTCGGGGCCCCGTTGTGCTTGAGCCACAACCACCTAGGGCCGCCGAGCGTTAGCCATTGCTAGTCCGCCCCCGCATTCACCAACCACAACCAAAACCACGCCCCAATGAAAGCACTGGTGTATCATGGCATGAAGGACGTGCGCGTCGACAACGTGCCCGACCCCGAAATTAAGGAAGACCGCGACGCCATTATCCGCGTGACGAGTACTGCCATCTGCGGCTCCGACCTGCACATTTACAACGGCGGCATTCCGCAGCCGCGCCCCATGGTGCTCGGGCACGAGTTTATGGGCATTGTGGAGGAGGTGGGCCGCGGCGTAACCAACCTCAAGCGCGGCGATAGGGTAGTGGTGCCCTTCCCGATTGCCTGCGGCCACTGCTTTTTCTGCAACCACCACCTGCCCGGCCACTGCGAAAACTCCAACCCCGAGCACTACGGCCCGGAGGGCGGCGTGCTTACCGAAAAAGGCGGCGCGCTGTTCGGCTACACCGACCTCTACGGCGGCTACGACGGCGGCCAGGCCGAGTACGTACGCGTGCCCTACGCCGACCACGGCCCGCGCATCGTGCCCGATTCGCTGACCGACGAGCAGGTGCTGTTCCTGACCGACATCTTCCCGACGGGCTACTCCGGCATTGATTGGGGCGAGGTGCAGGGCGGCGAAATCGTGGCCATTTTCGGAGCCGGGCCGGTCGGGATTATGGCCGCCAAATCGGCGTGGCTGCGCGGGGCCGCTCGCGTGGTTATCATCGACCCGCTGCAATACCGCCTCGACAAGGCCAAGGCCACGGCCAACTGCGAAACCATCCGGTGGGAAGACCGCAAACAGGTGATTGAAGAAATACGCGCCATGAGCGGCGGCCGCGGTGCCGACGTGTGCGTGGAGGCGGTAGGGTTTGAGCCGATGCGGGACTTGCTGGACCGCGTGAAAGCTGTGGTCAACTTCGAGAAAGGTTCGCCCAAGGTGCTGGAGGCCTGCATGAGCGCTGTGCGCCGCGGCGGCATCGTGTCGGTGCTGGGCGTGTACCCGGCTTATTACGACAACTTCCCCGTGGGGCAGTTCTTCGACAAAGGCATTAAGCTGGTGGGCGGCCAGGCCCCCGCGCACAAGCACATCGATAAGCTGCTGCAATACGTGGTAGAAGGCCGCGTGCGCCTCGACGACGTGATTTCGCACCGCTTGCCCTTGAGCGAAGCGGCCCACGGCTACGACATCTTCCGCAACAAAAAAGACGACTGCACGAAGGTGGTGCTAAAGCCCTAGGTGGCTGACAACAAGTTAGGTAACAAGCAACCAGGGCCCGCGGCGCAGCGGGCCCTGGTTGCTGTTGCGCGCAAGCCAAGGCCGCCGAGCTGGGCATGGTCGAGCTGATTGCTTATCTTTCAGTTGGGCGGTGGTGCCGCTGCTTGGGTTGCCCTCCGCAACCTAGGGCTCACTGCTTGTTTGGCACCGGCAGGGCGGCTGCGCCCGGGCAACGGGCACTACTTGTTTGGTTTATTTCATATGAAGCAACAATACGGGCGAGGCGCTTGGAAAACGCGGCGGATTGTAGCCAGTGTGCTGGCCGCTTTGGGCGGTTTGCTCGCCACCGAAGCCGCGGCACAACCCACCCGCGCCACTCCGGCCAGCCGGTTGGCGCCGGCGCTGCAAGCCGAGGGCGCGCAGCCCGCGCGCCGGGCTACCTACCGCGTGCAAGTGCACGATGCCGCCGGTTTTCGGCAGTGGGCCCAGCAGCACTTGCGCGGCGCCCAATTGCGGCCCTACCCAGCCGATGCGCGCGTGTTTACGGTGCATGCGCCGGGGCAGCTAAGCAAATTGGCCGAGTGCCCCTGGGTAACGTTTGTGGATGTGGCCGACCGCGAAGCCAAACCCGAGAAAGAAATCGACGGGGTGGACCTAGGAGTCAACCGCATTTGGCCGGTGCACCAGCTCTACCCCAACCTCACGGGCCAGGGCCTCACGGTTTCCATCAAAGAGGATTCCTTTAACGGCGCCGATATCGATTTTAAGGGCCGGGTAGTTACCAGCACGCTGTTTGGCTCCTCGCCCTCCGACCACGCCACCGTAATGGCCACGCTTATTGGCGGAGCCAGCAACTCCGCGCCCACGGGGCGCGGCGCGGCCTCGCGGGTGCAATTGGCTGCCTCCAACTACGCCCAGCTGATGCCCGACGATGCTGCCCAGCTGTCGGCCAACAAGGTTTCGGTGCAAAACCACTCTTACGGCGTGGCGGCCATCGAAAACTACTACGGCCTGGAGGCCCGGGCCTACGATCAGCAAACGCGGCAGCTGCCCGCCTTGCTGCACGTGTTTTCGTCGGGCAACGTGGGCAACCGCACACCTGGCTCGGGCACTTACGCGGGCTTGGCTGGCGTGGCCAACATTACCGGCCAGTTCAAAACCTCCAAAAACACGCTGTGCGTGGGCGCTACCGATGTGCTTGGCCGTGTGGCGGCCCCTAGCTCGCGCGGCCCCGCGCACGACGGCCGCCTCAAACCCGAAATGGTGGCCCTGGGCGAGGGCGGC
This sequence comes from Hymenobacter oligotrophus, assembly GCF_003574965.1. Classification (NCBI taxonomy): domain Bacteria; kingdom Pseudomonadati; phylum Bacteroidota; class Cytophagia; order Cytophagales; family Hymenobacteraceae; genus Hymenobacter; species Hymenobacter oligotrophus. Next base: position 3,917,998 of record NZ_CP032317.1, read on the forward strand.
ACCTCCGACGCCGCCGCGGTGGTTTCGGGCATTGCTGCCTTGGTGCAACAAGCCTACCGCGACGAGCACAACGGCCAGCTGCCGCCCGCGGCCCTTGCCAAAGCCGTGCTGCTCAACAGCGCCGACGATGTGGGCCGCCCCGGCCCTGATTTTGAAGCTGGCTTTGGCCAGGCCGACGCCCTAGGTGCCGTGCAAACCATGCTCGATCGGCGCTTTGTGCAAGGGCGTGTGGCAAACGGAGCCACCGGCACATTTGCCCTGGCGGTGCCCGCCGGCGTGCGGCAACTAAAGCTTACGCTGGCGTGGGCCGACCCCGAAGCCGCCGCCAACGCCAGCAAAGCCCTCGTCAACGACTTGGATATGGAGTTGGTAAGCGCCAGCGGTGTGCGCGTGCGGCCGTGGGTGCTGAGCGCCTACCCGCACCGCGATTCGCTGAAGCTGCCGGCCCGCCGCGGCGTAGATAGGCTGAACAACGTGGAGCAAATAACCGTGGCTGCCCCCGCAGCCGGCACTTACCAAATACAAGTGCAGGGTGCCGCCGTAGCCGCCGGGCCCGAGCAGAATTTTGCCATAGCCTACGAATTCGAAAACGAAGGCCTTACCTGGACCAACCCCGTAGGCGGTACTGCCCTGCGTGCGGGCCAGCTGCAACGCCTGCGCTGGCAATGGCAAGGGCCCGCCGCCACCGGCACGCTCAGCTACCGCGCGGCCGGCGCCAGCACCTGGACAATCATCGACACGAACGTGGACCTAGGGTTGGGCCTGTACGCCTGGACGGCCCCCGCCGATGCCGCCGCAGGACAGCTGCGGCTGGAGGTTGGCAACACCGCCTATCCCACGGCCACTTTCGCCATCAGCCAGGCGCCCTTAGTAGAAGTGGGCTACGTGTGCACTCAGGAGTCGTTGCTGACTTGGGAGCCCGTGCCCGGGGCCACGCGCTACCAGGTGTTGCGGCTGGGGGTTAATGCCCTGGAGCCGCTGGCTACCACGGCCGATACGGCCTTGCTGCTGAATGTAGGCGGCGAAGCGGCGGCTATGCAGTACTACAGCGTGGTGCCCGTGCTGGCCGATGGCAGCGCCGGGGTGCGCGCCCGTACCGTTAGCCTCGCCGGGGCCAACAACCGGTGCTACGTACGCTCGTTTTTGCCCCGCCAACTGGTTACCGACCAGATAACGTTTGATTTGGTGCTGGGCAGCACCTTCCGGCTGCGCGCCGTGCACCTGGAGCGCGAAACCCCCGGTGGCTTCCAAACCGTGCAAACCGTTACGCCGGGGGCACAACCCACCATCGAGTTGCGCGATCAGCTGCCCGAGCCGGGCCTGTACCGTTACCGGGCCCGCCTCGAAACCCTCGCGGGCCAAACCGTTTACTCGCAGGTAGAGAACATTTACTACGCCCGGCCCGGCGACGTGCTGCTGTTTCCCAACCCCGTGGTGGCGGGCACCGCAGCCACCTTTATCGAGGCCAACGGGCTTGCCATGCGCTGGCAACTGATCGACCACCTAGGGCGCCTCGTGCGCGAAGGCGAGGCCCCCGAGGCATCGGTAGGCCAGTTCGACACCAGCAACCTGCGGGCCGGTACATACATAGTGCGCATTACCCCCGCGGGCGGGGCTACCGTGGTGCGGCGCCTGGTAGTATTGCGCTAGTGCCGTAGCGCCCACAAAAAAGCCGCCCGGCCTGCATGCAGGCCGGGCGGCTTTTTAGCACCTAGGGCACCGTTGTGCCAGTTTAGTACAGGTAGTTAAGAGCGGTTTTGTCGTTGTTGTTGAAGTTGCGGTTCTGGCCCGAGCCGATGCAGGCGAGCATGAACGAGCCGGGGTCGGCCGTGGTGGGCGTGCCGGGGATGTGGATAGCACCCACCGTACTGGCGCCTTCGTTTGCCGTCGAGCCGCCGCAGCTGTAGGAGCGGTCCATGTAGTCGGTGTGGCGGAAACCGATGCAGTGGCCAATTTCGTGTGCCAAAATTGTGGCCAGGTACCCAACGGCGGGGTTGTTGCCAATGGCGCGCGAGTTTACCTTAACGCTGTTGTGCGGGTCGCCGGCCGAGGTGGGGAAGCCCGCCGACGCCAGGTACGAGCCCGTACCGCGCACGATGGCTATATCGGCCCCGCCCGATACCCGCGCAAATTTCAGCGTAAGGTTTTCGGCGTTGTAGCGCCGAATGGCCTCGTCGAGCCCGGCCACGTAAGTGCTGGGCAATTGGCTCGAAATGCTCACCGTAATGGTGCGCGGCAGGCCTTTCACGAGGTTGGTGGTGCGGTACTGCTCGGCGTTACCTACGCGCAACAGTTGCGGTGCGGTGGGGTGCTGCAGGTCGGCGTCGGTCAGGAAAATGTCGCCTTCAACCAGGTAGCCGCCGTCCACCTTTTGGGCGCCGGTGGCCGTCAGGCCCATGGCCCGAATCTGACCCAGGGTTTCTTCCGAAACCTGATCCTGCACTTTCACTTCATCTTTCGAGCAGCTGGCCAATGTGCTCAAGGCAACAGCTACTGCGGCAACGGGAGTAAACCACTTCGTCATTTTCATAGGGTTTTGGTTTGGTAGGTTTGATTTGAATGCGCCGATAAGCTGAACAGAAAGAACTTAATAATCAAGGGGTTTTAGCAGAAACTTGCGCCGCCTGGCTTACGTATGTGGGCGGCCCCTAGCAGCTTGGGCAAAGCCCTAAAAGCAACAAGCCCGGCTCTGTGCAGAGCCGGGCTTGTTGCTTAGGAGGAGCTACCCTTAGTACAGGTAGTTGAGGGCCGTGATGTCGTTGTTGTTGAAGTAACGGTTCTGGCCCGAGCCGATGCAAGCGAGCATGAACGAGCCGGGGTCGGCCGTAGTGGGCGTGCCGGGAATGTTGATGGCGCCAACGGTGCTGGCACCTTCGTTGGTGTACGAGCCGCCGCAGCTGTAGGAGCGGTCCATGTAGTCGGTGTGGCGGAAACCGATGCAGTGGCCGATTTCGTGCGCCAGAATCGTGGCCAGGTAGTTGGTGTTCGGGGTTTTGCCGATGGCCGTCGAGTTCACCTTAACGCTGTTGTGCGGGTCGCCGGCTGCGGTGGGGAAGCCTGCCGACGCCAGGTAAGAGCCGTTGCCGCGTACCAGAGCAATGTCGGCCGTGCCCGAAACGCGCTGGAAGCGGATCAGCAGGTTTTGCGCGTTGTAGCGCGCAATGGCTTCGTCGAGACCGGCTACATACGAGGCCGGCAGCTGGCTCGAAATGCTCACAGTGATGGTGCGGCCCGAGCCAACGTTTACGAGGTTGGTGGTGCGGTACTGCTCGGCGTTGCCCGTGCGCAGCAGTTGCGGTGCGGCGGGGTTTTGCAGTTCGGCTTCGGTTAGCAGAATGTCGCCTTCTACCAGGTAACCACCTTCTACTTTCTGAGCGCCAGCGGCCGTAAAGCCCATGGCTTTTATCTGAGCAAGGGTTTCTTCCGAAACCTGGTCTTTCACTTTTACTTCATCCTTCGAGCAGCTGGAAAACGAGCCGAGGGCAACAGCAGCTACAACAAGCGGGGTAAGAAACTTTTTCATTTTAAAAAGTTTTGTTGTTTTAGGTGGAGGGTAATGTGGTTTACAATTTGTGAGGAAAAAACGTGATGTGCAACGCAAATCGTCTGAAACCTTAAAAAATTTAATGCGTACGCCCGCGTTTTCTGTTAAAATGGTTAATGAATCCGTTTGGGGAAGATGAATACTGATTTTGCACTATACGCGCAAAACAAACAAGCCCGGCTCCTTCCGGAACCGGGCTTGCTGAACGGTGGCTATGGCTTAGCCTTGTACTACTAGTACAGGTAGTTAAGAGCCGTGCGGTCGTTCGAATTGAACGGACGGTTGCCGCCCGAGCCGATGCAGGCCAGCATCCACGAGTTCGGGTCGGCCGAAGTGGGCGTGCCGGGGATGTGGATAGCGCCAACCGTGCTGGCACCTTCGTTGGTGTAAGCACCACCGCAGCTGTAAGCGCGGTTCATGTAGTCGGTGTGGCGGAAACCGATGCAGTGGCCGATTTCGTGCGCCAGAACCGTAGCGATGTACGTGCTGGCATTAGCCGTGCCCATGGCGTCGGAGTTTACCCGTACGCTGTTGTAGGGGTTGCCGCCCGAGGGGAAGCCAGCCGAAGCCAGGTAAGTAGAGCCGCTGGGCGCTTTGGTGAGCAGAATGTTGTAGCCCGATGATACGCGACGGAAGCGGATGAGGAGGTTCTCCGCGTTAAAGCGGCGGATAGCTTCGTCGGTGGCCGTAACGTAAGCCGAGGGCAGCGTGCTCGATACGGCTACGTTGATGGTGCGGCCCGAGCCAACGCTCACGAGGTTGGTGGTGCGGTACTGCTCTTCGGAACCTACGCGCAGGCGGTTGGCTACCTCAGCATCCGACAAAGAAGCATTCGACATGAAGATGTCGCCTTCTACCAGATAGCCGTCGTCAAGTTTCTGAACGTTGTCCGTGTTAAAACCCAAGTCGTGGAGTTTGGTAACTACCTCGTCAGATACTTGGTCTTTAACTTGAACATTTTCCTCCTTAGAGCAGCTAGACAGGGCCACTGCCGAGAAGGCGCATACGGCTACGGTCGAAAGTACTTTGTTAAACTTCATAAAGTGGTTTGGTTGGGTTTTGTTGAACGATGCTCAAAAGGTGAGGGTAATTTTTGACAAAATCAAAAAAATATTCACGAAACTTTTTGCACATAGCAACAGTATGCGTGGGCGCACACCCGCTCGTTCCTTAGCTATTGTCGCACCAGAGGCGGTAAATTATTGATTTTTCGGTGCAGGTATGTTGTGCTGTTTTTATAACGTTCCGAATATGAATCCGTGTAGCTACATTAAATTGACGAGCTTGGTTTTCGGTAAGCATTGTGCAGAGGAGTCCCCTAACATTTCAATTTTTTGTTCCTTGCTGCCCAAGCAAGGCTTGGCCAGCTGCCGCTCGGCCGTAAGGATGCGGAACAGGGTCTAGGTGTTAGCCGTTGGGTCGGCAACCGGGGGCACCCTCCGAAATCCTTATCTTTGTTTGAAACCCTCAATTTTTCTGCAGGCCCTACTGCTGGGTTCTGCTTGATCATAGATACTTTCCTGTGGCTTGCACTTCATGTTCCAGCGGAGGCGGCGGATGCGCTACGGCTGGTTGTGGCTCGAAAGGGGGCTGCAAAACCGGCGGGTGCACGCGCCTCAACGTGTTCGACTGGTTGCAGGACCTAGACCTGCCCGTCGATTTTAAAGAGTTTGATATAGTTGAAATCCGCTTTAAGGGCGGACGCAAAGAGTTTTTCCGCAACGCTAGCCGATTGCCTCTGGTAACCGGTGATGCTGTGGTAGTGGAGGCCGGTGGCAACGGCTGGCACCTAGGCTACGTGTCGCTGAAAGGCGAGCTGGTGCGCCTACAAATGCGGAAGAAGAAAGTAGAGCCCGATAACAAGGACCTGCGCAACATTTTGCGCGTGGCCACCGAGCAAGACGTGGAGCGCTACGAGGCGGCCTGCAACCTCGAGCTGGGCACCATGTTTAAGGCCCGCTCGGTGGTGGAGGAGCTGCGCCTGAAAATGAAGCTCTCCGACGTGGAGTACCAGGCCGACCGCACGCGCGCCACCTTTTACTACTCAGCCGAAGACCGCGTCGATTTTCGCGACCTGATTAAGCGCCTGGCCGAGGAGTTTCGGGTACGGGTGGAGATGCGCCAGATTTCGTTGCGCCACGAAGCCGGCCGCCTAGGTGGCATTGGCTCGTGCGGGCGCGAGCTGTGCTGCTCTACCTGGCTTACCGAGTTCAAGAGCGTGAGCACCACGGCCGCGCGCTACCAAAACCTGAGCCTGAACCCGGCCAAGCTTTCGGGCCAGTGCGGGCGCCTGAAGTGCTGCCTCAACTACGAGCTCGATACTTACCTCGACGCGTTGCGCGATATTCCGCAGGTATCGAAGCCCTTGCAAACGCAGCAGGGCGACGCTTTCCTGCAGAAGACGGATATCTTCAAGAAGCGCATGTGGTTTGCCTTCCGCGGCGACAACAACTGGGTGATGCTCTCGACCGACCGCGTGAAGGAAATTCAGCTCCTGAACAAAGCCGGCGAAAAACCCGAAACCCTGCAGCCGCCCGTAGTGGAGCCCGCTCCGGTGCTGAGCGTGCAGGAACACGTGGAAGGCTCGCTCGACCGCCTCGACGACAAGATGAAGTCGGGGAAGCGGAACAAGCGCAAAAAGAAAAAGGACAGGGACAAAGCCACGCCGGCCTCGGTGGTGCAGCCCAAACCCTCGCTGACGGTGCCCAAAGATGCCCTGCGCCCCCGCAACGAGCCCAAGCCGGGCCCTGGCTCGGGCGAGCCAGGCAACACGTTGTCGGCGCCGGTTGAGGGCGAGGCCAGCCCCGGCGGGCGCCACGGCCGCTCGGGCCGCCGCGGCCGCAGCATGAGCACCGATGCCCCACGGGCCGAACGGCCTGCGCCGCGCTTCGATCCGCGTTTCCGGCAGGCGCCACCCACCGGAGGCGAAGCTACGCCGGGGGGCGCACCAAACCCCGATTCGGGTAGCGGCAGCGGCGAAGGCCGCTCGGGCCGTAACGGCCGCTCGCGCCGCGGCGGGCGCCGCCACGGTGGCTCCGGCGACGCTGCCGCAGCTTCCAACAACCCACCTGCTGCCTCTTAACTATGCGCCGCATGCCCTTTCAACCTTTGCTGCGTGGCGCCCTAGGTGCCTTGTTGCTGCTGGCCACGGCCGCCTGCGACGGTAACCGCGTGTACGAAACTAACGAGGACCTGCCCGATTACGCGTGGTCGGTGCAGCAAAAGCCCGCGTTTCAGTTCGAAATTCAGGACACGACGCAGCGTTACAACGTGTACTTCAACGTCCGCAATGCCTCCATGTACGGTTACTACAACCTGTACGTGAAGCACACGCTGACGGGACCCAACGGGCCGGTGGGCAAGCCGCTGTTGCACCAGATGATTTTGATGGACCCCAAAACCGGGGAACCCCACGGCAACGGCACCGGCGACATCTTCGACCACCAGTTTCTGGCTTTGCCGCGGCAGCGCTTTGCCCGCCCCGGCACCTACCGCTTGGTGCTGGAGCAATACATGCGGCAAGATGTGCTGCCGGGCATCATGGCTGTGGGCGTGCGCGTCGAAAAGGCCCCTGCCGGCGACGCCGAAAAGTAGCCCTAGGTGCTTGGCAATGAAGGAAAAAGCCGCCCCACACCGGGGCGGCTTTTTTGGTGTCGAATTGGAAAGAAACGGTGCGCAACGGCGCTGCTTTTGGGGTACAAAAGTGCACGCTTGCACAACAACCCAGCAAAGGCGGGCGTATAGACTTACCACTTTGCTTACCAGTTCTCACCCAACCAATTACACCGCACTATGGCTGATAACACCAAAAACCAGAACGACGCGAAGAACCAGAATTCCGGCGCTTCGCAGAGCGCTCAGGGCAGCACCTCCGGCACCGGCTCGGCCAACATGGGCTCGGGCAGCATGGGCAGCATGCAAGGCAGCACCGGCAACCAAATGGGCTCCTCCTCTACTTCGGGCCTGACCAGCGGCAGCAACGACAACAGCGGCCGCTCGTCAGGCTCGACTACTTCTAGCCAAGACCTGGCCTCGGCTTCTACCAGCATGGGCCAAGGCGGCCTAGGTGGCAGCACCGGCGGCGGCAACGCGGGCAAATCGGGCGGGTCGTCGTCGAACAAATCGGGCAGCAAATCGGCCTCGGGTTCTACTTCCTCGTCTGCTTCGGCCAAAAAATCGGGCAGCACCACCAAGGCTTCTTCGAGCAAGGGAGGTTCGTCGTCGGGCAAAAGCAAAAACCAAGACCAGAATCAATCGTCGGGCCAGCAGGGTAGCAATACCAGCATGGGCGGCAGCAACTACGGCGGCAACTTTGGCAACTCGATGGAGAGCAGCCACAACGACCGCGACCGTGACGAAAATATGTACAGCGGAGCCGGCCGCGGCGAGTACGGCTCGCACGGCATGGGCAGCACGCAAGGTAGCTACGGCAACCAAAACCGCGACTTTGACACCCGCTCGCGCGGCGGCGAATACGGCCAAGATGGCTACAACCGCGGCGGCCAGGGCAACTCGTACGGCCAGTACGGCGGCCGCGACGAGTTTCAGGGCGGCGGTGGCTACGGCGGCAGCAACTACGGCGGCCAAGGTGGCTACAGCGGCAACTACGGCCAGCAGAGCAATTACGGCGGTGGCATGAGCAACCAAGGTGGCTCGGGCATGCAGGGCGGTTACGGCCAGCAAGGCGGCAGCAACTTTGGCCAGCAGCGCCAAGGCCACATGGATAGCCAGTATGGTCAGCGCGACTCGTACGGCTACGGCCAACAGGGTGGCAGCAACATGGGCGGCGGCATGCAAGGCAACTACGGCTCGCAGGGCGGCGACTACAGCGGCCGCAACTACGGCAGCGGTAGCGGCTACGGCGGGGGTATGCAGGGTGGCTACGGCCAGCAGGATGACTACCGCAGCTCCAACGACAACGGCTCGCGCTACGGCCGTGGCCAAGGCTACAGCAACGACTACGGGCGCTCCTCCATGGGCGGTGGCGGCATGCAAGGCGGCTACGGCAACCAAGGCGGCATGAGCGGCCGCGGCCAGGATGACTACGGCCAGTACGGCAGCCGCAACCAGCGCGAAGATCAGGACCGTTTCTCCTCGCGTGGTGGCTACGACAACCAAGGCTACGGCCGCGGGGGCTCGGGCAGTGGCCAAGGCGACTACGGCCGCAGCAACATGGGCGGCGGCAGCATGGGCGCTGGCTACGGCGGCGGCTACAACGACGACCGTTACGGCTCGGGCCGTTCGGGCTCGTCGTACGGCTCGCAGCAAGAGAACTACGGCTCGCGCAGCGGCTACAACGAAGGCCGCGGCGGCTACATGGGCAACTCGGGCCAGGGCTTCGGCTCGCGCGGGGGCTCTTACAACGACCAGTACCAATCGGGCAGCAGCTCGCAAATGGGCTCGTCGTCGCGCGGGGCTGATAACTTCGAAGGCAACGACCGCAACCGCAACTACGGCCAGCAGAACCGCGGCAACTACCGCAACCAGGACAACGACGACTCGGACTACGGCTCGGCACCCGGCCGCAACCGTGGCCGCGACAACGACGACCGTTACTAGGTCAGCACAAGCTAAATAAACAAAAAGGCCCCCGGCAGCTGCCGGGGGCCTTTTTTCTGGTTGGTGTTGGCGGCGCCTAGGTGCTTAAGCCGGCATCAGCTCGTGGCGGTGCTCTTGCGCAAACTCCTGAAAAGTGCGCGGCGGCCGGCCGGTTAGCTGCTCCACGGCGGGGGTGGTGCCGGCCAAGTAGCCGGCCTTACCTAGGGTGTGCAGTTCCATCATGCTGTCTATCATCCATTGCGGGGCGCCTTGCATGGCCTGGCGGGCGCCGGCTTCGGGCACATCAACGTACTGCACCGGCCGGCCGGTGGCTTGGCCGATAATGCCCGCAATTTCGGTGTGGCTTAGGGCCTGCGGCCCCGTGAGGGTGTAGGCCTGGCCGTGGTGCTTGGCTGCGTCGTCGGTAAGGATGGTGGCGGCCACTTCGGCAATGTCGAACGCATCGATGTAGCTCATGCGGCCTTCGCCCAAAGGCAGGTAAAATGCGCCCTGCTCCCGAATGCTCGAGCCCTGGTAGTTCACGAAGTTTTGCATGAAGCTAGTGGGCCGCAACACCACGTACGAAAGGCCGCTTTGCTCGAGGTACTGCTCCATTTGGCGGTGCCAGCGCCCCAGCTGAATACCCGGCTCCATATCGGCCCCGGCGGCCGAAAGCCGCACCACCTGCTTTACGCCGGCAGCTTTGGCGGCATCCACAAGCTGTTGGTTGATGGTCAGTTGCTCGTCGGAGAAGGGCGTGAGCAGAAACACCCGATCGACGCCCGTAAAGGCCAGGGGCAGTGTGGCCGGGCGGTGGTAGTCAACTTCTACCAGCTGTATTTCGGGGTTGAAGTGCCGCAGCCTGTCGCCTTTGATGATGGAGTGCACAGCCGCCCGCGTGTGGGCGCCGCGCGTGATAAGTGCCCGAACAAGCTCGGAGCCAACGGTGCCGGTGGCGCCCGTTACAAGAATGGTTTCAGCCATAACAATTTACGTTAGGGGAATAAACGAAGCGGGCCACCACAGCACTACTACCTAGGGCCTGGCTTTGTTTGGTGGAGGGGCTTAGCGTTGGGCCACCTCGGGCCGCCGCGTTACCTTAAACAGCTTGCCCTTTTCGTTGCTCACAACAAAGTCGTTCTCGTTCACGAACACCAGCGCCTCGGCCTGCCCGCTCGAGGGCATCGGCAAGCAGCTTTTGTCGCCGTCGAAGAGCTTGGTGCCGGGCTGCCGTTTGATGAGGTACACGTGCCCATAGCCCAGCAGCGCCACGGTGTTCCCGTCGGGGCTGATGTCGGCCGAGGTAACCCAGGTATTTACCTGAATGCTGTCGGCGAGGCGCGCCACGTGGGTGCCGGGTTTGGCCGGCAGGTGGTATTCCTTTACCCAATTGCCCTTGCCGCGGTTTTTAGTGAACAGGTACAGGCTGTCGTTGTGGTAATAAAACGCCTCGCAGTCGAAGTTGCGGCGGGGCTTTTTGGGCGGAAACGCGCGCTGATCGGGGTACCGAAACTGAATGGTATCGAGCTGTGAAAACTGCGGGCCGCTGAGCTGGTAAATGCGTAGGTCGCGGCGCTTGTTGGTGTTGTTGCCAAAATCGCCGATGAAAAGGCGCCCGCGCTGGCGGTCCTGGGCCAGGTCTTCCCAATCCACGTTGTAAGCGCCGCGCACGGGGTGGGTACGGATCAGGTCGCCCTGCGGCGTTACCAAGTACAGCCAGGTGGTGTTGCCGCCGTCGCCGTGCGTCCACAGGTCGCCCTCGGGCGAGGCCACAGCCAACCCCGAGCTTTCCACTACTTCGTCGGAGCGCAGCCGGCCAACCTGCTGCACGGTGTAATCCTTTCTGATGCGGTCGAAGCCGCCGCGGGCGTCGCGCTTGTTGCAGCCGCACAGCACCGAGTGGAAGAAGATCAGAAAAGGCACCAGTTTGTCGCGCAGTAAAAAAAGCATAGAGGGCTAGTGAAAAACGAAGACCTGGGGCGGGTAACCAACGGCCGCTCCTCGCAGCCTTACGGAAAGTACCCGCAAACGGCCAGCTTTTGCCCTTGCGGGCCTCGGCGAAAACCTAGAAGCGCAAGTAAGGCAGCAGTTTCTGGTACGTGGCTTCGTCGAGGATGCGGATTTTGCGCAGGTCGTCGGGCGTGCGGAAGGGGCCGTGCTGCTGCCGGTAGGCCACCACTACGCGCGCCAACCGCTTGCCCAGGTACGGGTGCTGGCTGATTTCCTCAAACGAGCCGTTGTTGACATCGATAGGAGCGGGTTGGTAACTGGGCGCCACGTAAGTGTACTTGCGCAAGCTGTCGACCAAATCGGGTGCATCGCGCAAGCTGTAGATTTCGGCCGCTTGCCCTGGGCTGATGAACCCGCCCAGCCGCTCGCGGTACTCCACCACGCGCGCCGAAAGCTTGCGCCCGATGCCGCGAATTTGCATGAGCTGCGTGGTGTCGGCCGTGTTCAGATCGAAGGGCTGCAGGTTGCGCGGTTTGCGCGGAAACCTAGGCGCTTCGGAGCTGGCGTACGGGCGCTCGGGGTAGCGGCTGGCAAAGGCTTGCTGCTCGCGCGGAGGCAATTGCTCGGGCAAGAGCAGGTAGGGTGCCAGCCGCCGATACGTGGTATCGTGCAGGCCGTAGGCGCGGCGGATTTGCTCTTTGGCCTTGAAGCCACCAATGGCGTTGCGGTACTTTACGAGGCGCTCGGCCAAAAAGCGCGGCAAGCCGCGGGCTTGCCAACCCGTTTCGTCAACGGAGTTGGGGTTGAAGGGCGCCAACGGAATGCGCGGCACGCGGGCATAACCGGGCCGCGCCGGGTAGCTGCGCCTAGGTACATTGGCGGGCCGAGCGGCGGCCAGCTCGGCGGCCAGTTGCTCGAGCTGTTGGCGGTCGGCTGCGGGGTCGTAGCGGGGGAGGGCCGGGCGGAGCAGTGCCGGAGCGGCGAGCAGCCCCAGCATCAACAGGAGCAACAACGCAAAGCCGTTGGTTTCGGCCCGCGAAAACCCAAAGTGGCGGCGCACAAATCGGCGAAGCGAATAAAGCACGGGCATCGGCAGCTAACGCAAACACTAACTCAACGGCCATACGCAGAACCGCCGAGCAAGTGTTGGCTGCCGCACCGAAAAAGTAACCCAGCCACCTAGGGGCCGAAGCCTGCTTACTGCGGCAAGCGGTATACGCCCACTCCGCCCGGCGAAAGCGTGTACAGAAACTGCTCGCCTACGAGTACCTGCGTAGCATCGGGGGCCGGAACGGGCACGAGGCGTTCTTTGGCGGTGTACACATCCACGAAATGCACTTGGCCAGCCTGCACGTAGTACAGCTCGTTGCCCCGAAAACCCACCCAGCTAAGCCCGGTGTAAGGCAGCCGCTTGCGGTAGTTGCCCAGGTTGTCGAACACCCAAATGCCGGACGTGCGGTCGACGAGGTACAGGTTGTTCTGGTATTCGCGCAGAAAGCGGAAATCGGGTTTGGTGCGGCCCAGCAGCAAATCGAGCGGCGTGCTGATGGCAAAGCGCTGCTGCTGCCCGCGGCCCAGCTGGTTAAGCGTCAGGTTGCTCTCGTTCAGCAGCCAAATGTTGTCGTCGGGGGCCAGGGTTACGGCGCGCACCATGCCGTTGTCGGTCAGCTCGCTGAGGCGGGCGGTGGCAATGGGCGCCATAAACCGATCGAGCAGCTGCAACTCCTGCCGGTCGTCGTAGAACACCAAAATTTTAGTGGTATTCCAGGCTTCTACGGAAGCCGTGTGGCCCGGCAGCGGCGGCGAGTACACGGCCAACGGCTGGCCATCGGGGGCAAACTGGCGCAGGTTGTTTTGCGCGTCGGTAACGTACAGGTTGCCGCGGCGGTCGAGCGAGGCCGAGCCGGGCTTGGGCAGCGTAATGGAGCGTACTAACGTTAGCCCTGCGGCCGGGGCTGCGGGCTGAACGGTAGCTGGCTGGGCAGCGGGGCGCACGGCCGCCGGTGCCGACGGCTGCGTGGTTGTTTGGGCCTGGCTGCCGTAGCCCAGGAGCAACAACGCACCTAGGGCCCAGCGCAGCCCTGCCTTAGCCTTTAAAGTGCTCCAAAAACAAGTTGTGGCCATCGTAAACACCGTACGTGCAATAATTGACCCATTCGCCTAGGTTAACGTAGCGGCTGTTTGGCCCAACAGGCACATCGAGCGGCAAGTGGCGGTGCCCGAACACGTAAAAATCGTGGTGGAAGCGCTGCTCCAGCTCGCGGCAGTACACCAGCAGCCACTCGTCGTCGCCGAGGTAAATGTCGTCTTTGGCCGAGTTGCTGATGCGGCTGCGCTGGCTCCAGGCGTTGGCAATGCCAATGCCCACGTTGGGGTGAATGCGCGCAAAAAGCCACTGCGCCACCGGCGAGGCGAAGATGCGCTTGAGCACCTTGTAGGTGTAGTCTTTCGGCCCGAGCCCGTCGCCGTGGCCCATGTGAAAGCGGTGCTGCCCGATGGTGAGGCTAACCGGGTGGCGTAGCACCGGAATGCCCAGCTCCTGCGTAAAGTAGCCAAACATCCACATGTCGTGGTTGCCGGTGAAGAAGGTAACCGGAATGCCGGAATCGACTAACTCCGCCAGCTTGCCCTGCAACCGGATAAAGCCGCGCGGAATGGCGTGGCGGTACTCAAACCAAAAGTCGAAAATGTCGCCGACGAGGTAAATGGCCGCGGCATCCTGCGCGGCCCAGTCGAGCCAGCGCACAATGCGCCGCTCCCGCTCCTGCGAGCTTTCGCGGCTGGGGGCACCTAGGTGAAAATCGGAAGCGAAGTATACCCGGCGGCCCGGCTTCAGCGGCACGGGGGCTAGCTCAGGCAGAGGCGAGGTCATCCAGCAAAAACAACGTAATGCTGCGCGGGCCGTGCGCACCCAGCACCAAGGTCTTCTCGATGTCGGCGGTGCGGCTCGGGCCCGTAGCAAGCGAAATCATGGAAGGCAGCTTGTCGGCGCCGTATTTGGTTTGCAGCAGCTGCAGGGCATCGCCGATATCGGCCACCACCTGCGAGGCGCGCGCAAACACCAATTGCTGATCGGAGTAAATGCTTAGGCGCCGGCCACTAGCCGTGGCCGAACCCAGCACCACCGACCCCGTGCGGGCCACCAAGGCTTCGCAGGAGGTAAGGCCGGCATCGGCGTGGGCTAAAAAGTCGGTTTCGTCGGCGGTGTGCACAATGCCGGCCGTGTGCAGCAGCTTTTTCAGCTCGGGCTCCCACACAAACAAATGCTCGATGTTGCGCTCCTTTTTGTGGGCGTAGAGCAAATCGAAGAAGTGGTCTTCGGTGGCGCAGTAGTAGAACGTGCCGCCCACGCGCACAAAGCTTTCGGCAAATGCTACCACCAAATCATCGGGCGGCGCGGCAAACAGCCGGGCCGAGAAGTCGGGCGCGGTGGGCTGGTGCGGACTGGGCTGCTGCAAGGCTTCGCGCACCCGCCGCAAGATGATGTCGCGGGAGGATTCGGGCATACGCAAAGCTACGGAATACCGCCTGCGAATTGCTTACGCCGGCTGCAGGCACTGCTTAACCAGTGCCAAGCTCAGAGTGCCAAGCATGCAAAGTGTTGGTTGCGAGGTGCGTGATGAATGCTGTGAAACCGCGGAGCAGGAGAAACTTAAGCAAGGCACTTGTCAAAATGCTACCGCATCGGAATTATGAAAAATAATGCACCGCAAATGCTTGCTAAAGCTGGACTGCTCAAGATATTTATCGTCCGCATTTTACTTGTTCTCTCAACCTCTACTGCATGCTCATTTCTACTCGTTTTTCTTGTTGGTTCAACCGTTTGCTGCTCTTTGGTGCGCTGGGGTTGCTGATGCTGATGGGCGCCAGCGCCCATGCCGGCGGCGCGCCCGGTGCCCAAGCCGCAAGCAGCGCTGCAGCCTCGCTGGGGCAGGTGCTCAACCCCGATGGCTCGCTGCGCGCTGGTACATCGGGTGCTTTCAATCCTGCCGGTTACGGCTTGCAACTAGCGCCGGATGGCCGCCCCGTATTTAAACTGCTGGAGGTAACCGGCACCGGCGACGAGCGTTGGGCCGACGGTTTCGGCCGACCCAATGCCAGCGGCAGCATTCACGCGGTGCTGGTAAGCGGCACCGATGTGTACGTGGGCGGCAGTTTTAGCAATATCGGCGGCGTTGATGCCAACAACCTGGCCCGCTGGGATGGCAAAGCTTGGAACGCGGTGGGGCAGGGCCTGAACGGCGCCGTTAATGCTCTGGCCCTGAGCGGCAACACGCTGTACGTGGGCGGCGCGTTTACGCAGGCCGGCAGCACGCCTGCCAACCGCATTGCCCGCTGGAATGGCACTGCCTGGAGTGCTCTGGGCAGCGGTATGAACAACCCGGTGAATGCCCTCGTGGTAAGCGGCTCGGATGTGTACGCGGGTGGGCAGTTCAGCGAAGCCGGCGGCAACTCGGCCAGCTACGTAGCCCGCTGGAACGGCACCGCTTGGAGCAGCCTCGGCACCGGCTTCAACGCCGATGTAAATGTGCTGGCCATCAGCGGCTCGGATGTGTACGCGGCTGGCCGCTTTACCCAAGCCGGCGGATCGGCGGCCAACTACGTGGCCCGCTGGAACGGCACCGCTTGGAGCGCCATCGGCAGCGGCCTGAACAACACCGTGTACGCCCTAGGTGTAGCGGGTTCCGAGGTGTACGTGGCAGGTGCTTTCACGCAAGCCGGCGGTAACACCGCCAACCGCATAGCCAAGTGGGACGGCACTGCCTGGAGCGCCCTAGGTGCTGGCCTTAACCAAAA
Source organism: Hymenobacter oligotrophus (assembly GCF_003574965.1). Taxonomy (NCBI): domain Bacteria; kingdom Pseudomonadati; phylum Bacteroidota; class Cytophagia; order Cytophagales; family Hymenobacteraceae; genus Hymenobacter; species Hymenobacter oligotrophus. The sequence goes on from NZ_CP032317.1 coordinate 3,933,827, forward strand.
CGCCTACGCTTTGGTGGTAAGCGGCGCCGATGTGTACGTGGGCGGCATGTTTACGCAGGCCGGGGGCGCCGCCGCGCCTGGCTTAGCTAAGTGGAGCAACAACGCCTGGAGCACGGTAGGCACAGGCCTGGAAACCGGCGAGCTGCGGACTCTGGCAATTGTGGGCACCGATGTTTACGCCGCCGGGCAATTCCCGATGGCCAACAGCGTAGCCAAGTACAGCGGCGGCAAATGGAGCCGCTTGGGTTCGGGCCTGAACGGCAGCATCAACGCGGTGCTGGTAAGCGGTACCGATGTGTACGTGGGCGGCTCCTTCAACGCGGCCGGCGGCGTAGCAGCCAACCGCATTGCCCGCTGGAACGGCACCGGCTGGAGCGCTTTAGGCACTGGCCTGAACGGCGACGTGCAAGCCATTGCCGTTATCGGCACCGATGTGTACGTGGCCGGTAGCTTCACGCAGGCCGGGGGCGTAGCAGCCGATAACATTGCGCGCTGGGACGGCACCGCTTGGAGTGCTTTGGGCAGCGGCGTGAATGGTACCGTAAATGCACTGCTCGCCAACGGCGCCGACTTGTACGTGGGCGGCAGTTTTGTGCAAGCCGGCGGTATTTCCGCACCCAATTTGGCTAAGTGGAACGGCACGAGCTGGGCCAGCGTAGGCGGTGGCCTGAACAACACTGTGCGCGCCCTGGCGCTAAACCGCGGCGAAGTGTACGCAGCAGGTTCTTTTACGCAAGCAGGCACCACCGCTGCCAACCGCGTAGCCCGCTGGAACGGCACCACCTGGAGCGCCCTAGGTGCCGGCCTCGATGGCAACGTAAATGCCCTGGCCTTTGCCGGCAACACGCTTTACGTGGGCGGCTTCTTCAGTACGGCGGGCACAACCGCGGCCAGCAACATTGCCCGCTACGATGGCACCACGTGGGCTGCCCTAGGTAGCGGCCTGAGCGGCACCGTAACGGCCATTGCCACCAACGGCACCGATGTGTACGCCGGCGGCGGCTTTGCGCAGGCGGGCGGTGCTGCGGCCTCGCGCGTTGCCCGCTGGAATGGCACGGCCTGGAGCAACCTCGGCACCGGCCTCAACGGCATTGTGCGCGCCCTGGCCATGCGCCCCACCGATCAATTGGTGGCTGGCGGCGACTTTACCGAACTCGGCGACGGCAGCAAGCTCTCGGCCTACATGGCCGTGTACGCAGCCGATGCCGCTGTCATCACGGGCACCCGCAAAGTGTTTGTCGACCTAGGGCTGTACCCCAACCCGGCCAAAACCAGTGCTACGCTATCGGTAGTCCCGGCTGCGGCTAGCCGCCAAGTACTGCTAACCGATGCCTTGGGCCGCCAAGTGCGACGGTTTACGCTGCCCGCTCGCGCTACCGAGCTGCCGCTCGATTTGCGGGGCCTACCCGCCGGCCTCTATCAAGTGCGCTGCGGCGATGCCGCCGGGCAGTTGCTGGTTGAGTAATCTACCAGGCTCCTGGGTCTCGTCATGTCGAGCCCTAGGAGCGCAATAACTCGGCTCGATGAGCTCACCAGCAGTGACAAGACCTCTTAGCTGATACCTGCCCACACAAGCCAAACAAAAAGCCCCGCCAGCAATGGCGGGGCTTTTTGTTGCTCGTACATGTCAGCTTACTTACCCAACACTTTGAACTCGGTGCGGCGGTTAAGCGCTTGGCCTTGCTTGGTGGTATTCGGCGCCACGGGTTGCGTGTCGCCGTAGCCGGCCGAGGTGAGGCGGGCAGCCGGTACACCTTTGCTGGTGAGGTAATCGACTACGGCTTTGGCGCGGCGCTGCGACAAATCCTGGTTATAGGCGGCCTTGCCCACGTTGTCGGTGTGGCCCGAAATTTCGATGCGCAGCGAAGGGTACTCGGTGGTCATCAGCTGCACAATACGCTCCAGTTCGGCGGTGCTTTCCTTGCGCAGGGTGGCTTTGTCGAAGTCGAAGAAGATGTTGTTGAGCACCACCTTGGCACCCACATCCAGCTTCTTCAGCGGAATGTCTTTCACCACTTCCGAGAAAGCCGCGCCCGCGGGCAGGTCGAAGTTTTCGGAGTGGAACAGGTAGCCTTCCTTCCGTACCACAATGCCGTAATTCACGCCCGAGGGCAGCGACACCAGGTAGCGGCCCGTGCTGGCGTTGGAGCCGAACGTGGCAATGTTCTGGTTCAGCGTGTTGTCAACCAGCTCGATGGTCGCGTCGATGGGCTTCTTCGTGTCGGCGTCGGTTACGGTGCCTTTCAGGATGGTTACCTGGGCCGTAGCAATGGGCACGGCCGGAGCCAGCAACGTTTGGCGCACCGGCGCCGCACGCGAGGCCAGCAAGGGCTCCTCGGCCGATAGCACCGGGGGCTTCTCGGGGCCTAGGAAGGTAATCATGTAGATGTCGCGGGAGCCCTGCGAGTCGTCGCGCGAGGAGGCGTAGTAGCCGTGGCGACCCGAGGCCGACAACACGAAGAACACGTCGTCGTCGGGGGTGTTGATGGGCCAACCTAGGTTCTCGGGCTTGCTCCACTGCCCGTTCTGCCACACCGACTTAAAAATGTCGAAGCCGCCCATGGAGTTGTGGCCCTGCGACGAGAAGTAGATGGTTTTGCCGTCGGGGTGCACGAAGATGCCGTCCTCGTCGTAGGGCGTGTTAATCACCGACCCTAGGTTCTCGGCCTTGCCTTTGCCCTCGAAGTCGATTCGCCAAATGTCGTGGCCGCCGCGGTTGCCTTCGCCGCCGCCGTTGCTCACAAAGTACAGCATGCGGCCGTTGGGCGCGTAGGCTGCCGAGGGCTCGTGCGACTGGCCGCCATTCACGCGCCGGCCCAGGGTTTGCGGCTTGCGCCACGTGGTGCCCTGCAGCTCCGCCTGATGAATATCGCCGCCGCTGTCCTCAACGTAGGTAATCAGGCGCTGGCCGTCGGGCGCCAAGGCCACCACTGCGTCGTGGCCTTTGGTGTTCACGGTTTCGCCTAGGTTGCGGGCGGGCTGCCACTTGCCGTCGGCGCCTCTGACCGACTGCCAAATGTCCTCGAAATAACCGCCCGAGTCGGGGTCTTTGTCGTCGCCCACGCCGCCTTCGCGCCGCGAGGTAAACAGCAGCACCGATTCATCGGCCGTAATTACCGGGCCGTAATCGGCAAAGGGCGAGTTGACGGCTGCCCCCACGTTGTCGATGAAAGCGCGCGTGGCCGTTTTTTGCAACGCCAAGCCCGATTCGCATTCCCGAATTTTCTTCTGAATGTCGTTTTGCAGAGCCGTGCTGTTTTTGGTGCCGGGCGCCGGCATAGCGGCTTTGTACTCGGCAATGGCCTCCTGCCAACGGGCGTTCAGGTGCAGGCCGCGACCAATCATGTACCGAATGCGAGCATCCACTACTGCATCGAGCTTGTACGCCTTCTGCAGGTAGGGCAGCGCTTTCGATTTGTAGGGCGAGTTGAGGTAGCAGTGCCCAATCTTGAAGTTGAGCAGCGCGTTGTTGGGGTTGAGCTCCTGGGCAGCCAAGTAGTGCGGCAGGGCCTGCTCAAAGCGCGGCGGATCCGACTGGTACCACTCGTCGCCTTGCTTTAACTCCTTCAGGGCAGTTTTCAGGCCGTCTTTGTTGTCCGAAAACTGATCCTTGGTAAACTCTACGCTTTGTGCCGATGCCGAAAACGCCAGCATCAGGCCGGCCGCTAGGCCCAGGGTATAACGAAGCTTATGCATTGCTAGGTAGGGTAGAGGGCCTCGTTATTCGCAGCCCGAGGCAGCGGCGTAGCTGGTTCCGGATTCAAGGCCGAGTTCGGCCGCACGGCGCCAATCCTGGCAGGCGCCGCCCGCGTCGCGCAGCATTTCGCGTGCGTGGCCACGGTTCATATAGGCCTCAGCGTACTGCGGATTAATCTTCAGGGCCGCCGACGCATCGTCGGCGGCGGCTTTGTAGTTCTCCTGCTTCAGGTAAGCCGCGGCGCGGTTGTTTAGCGCCAAGGCGTAATCGGGCTTCAGCTTAAGCGCCTGCGAGAGGTCCTCAATGGCGCCTTTGTAGTCCTTGGCCTCGTAGCGGGCCGTGCCACGACCTAGGTAGCCCACGGGGTCGTCGGAGCGGCGGCGCAGGTAGTCGCTGTAGTCGGCCAGGGCACCTTGCAGGTCCTTGTTGCGGCGTTTGGCGGCCGCTCGGTTTAGCAGCGCCACGTGCAAATCGGGGTTATGGCGCAGGGCTTCGGTGTAGTCGCCGATGGCGGCGGCCATGTTGCCCAGCTGGCGTTGGGTGCTGGCGCGGTCGTGCCAAGCGTAGGCATACTTGGGGTCAACTTTGGTGGCTTGGGTAAAGTCGCCTAGGGCAGCTTGGTAGTCGCCTTTCTCAAAGCGCAGGGCGCCGCGGTCGTACCATGCAATGGGGTAATCGGGCTTTAGCTCGGTTACCTTGCCGTAGTCCTTTTCGGCCTCGGCGGCCTGGCCCTGGGCTTGCTCGGCCTGGGCGCGGCCGTACCACGCCGTAAAGCTGTTCGGATCGAGGCGGATGGCTTCGTTGTAGTCCTGCACGGCCGGGGCGTACTGCTTCAGCTCGTAGCGGGTGGCGGCGCGGTTGTAGTAAGCCGGCGCGAAGTCCTTCTTGACCGATAAGGCCTTGTCGAAATCCTGCAGAGCGGCTTGGTAGCTCTTGTTATTGAATTTCGCGACGCCGCTATTGTAATATTTCTCGGCGAGCTGAGCAGGCGGTAGCGTTGAGGCCCGCACGGTATCGGTTTGAGCTTGGGCAGTAAACCCAGTAGCAAGCCCTCCAATTAAGAATAAAAATTGTTTCATCGGCGAGGAAGCTCCTTAGTGAATGGGCTATGGCTCGTCGAAAGTTATTGCATTTTCCCGTAGCACCCGCAGAATCAGGCCATTTCTTTGCGCACGGTCGCCTGCCCCAAGGCGTGCTATTCCTGGGCTTCGGGGCCTGCAAACAACGGCCTACCAACCCGGCGGTACCAAGAGCCCGCGTTGCCTAGGTCGCCCGTGCGGCGGCACGGGTAGGCATGCAGCCAGCAAAAAAGAGGGTCGGCTTTTATGCGCCGGCCGATGTGGTGGGCGCCGTTCCAGCGGGCGTTGCGCTAGCCACAATACCCGCAGCAAGAGCAAGGCGGCGGCCGGCTGCGCTACACATAGGGCGGCTTCAAACCCCTCAATGGGCATGGCTGCAGGGCAAAGTAGAGGCGGCGCGAAAACTTCTGGGTAGGCAGTAGTGGTTATACACGCGGCCATGCCAGCTGTAGTTTGCGTAATTTTGCGCGGTGCAGCGGCTGTGTTGCCGAAGCAGATTCTTTTTGTACCCCCAAGCCCTTGTCAATCATGGCAATGTATCCCGAATACATGGTTGCTCCCATCCGCCAAGACCTCGTAGAGGCCGGCTTCGAGCAACTCATGACGCCCGAAGAAGTAGACTCGGCCCTCAGCACCCAAACCGGTACCGTGCTGGTAGCCGTAAACTCGGTGTGCGGTTGCGCTGCTGCCAAAGCGCGCCCCGCCCTGAAAATGGCGCTTTCGAGCTCCGATAAAAAGCCCGCGAAACTGGTAACGGTATTTGCCGGTATGGAGACCGAAGCCGTAGCCAAAGTGCGCGAGCACATGCTGCCCTATCCGCCCAGCAGCCCCAGCATTGCCCTGTTCAAAGACGGCGAGCTGGTGCACATGATCGAGCGTTACCACATCGAAGGCAACGACTTGATGCGCATTGTGGATAACCTTCAGGGGGCTTTTGCCGAATACTGCTAACAGTAAAAGTTTTCATGCATCAAAAAAGCCCCGCGGCAGCTGCCGCGGGGCTTTTTGCTTACCTAGGGGGCTGTGGCTGCAAGCGGTAGTCGAGCATCAGCACACCATCGTCGTAGCGCGTTACGGTTTCCAATTGCAACGCTTGGGGCGGCGGTTGGCTTAATAGCTTGATGCCCTTGCCCAAAAACACCGGAATTACCGCCAGCATCAGGCGGTCTATCAGTCCGGCTGCGTTAAACGAGTCGATGAGGGCGCCGCCACCGACCAACCACGTGCGGCCGGCGGGCAGTTGTTGGGCCAGTTGCTCCACCGAGTCGGACCAGAGCCAAATGCGCGGGTCAGCGGAAGTAGGCAGCGTGCGTTTGGTGCACACGTAAGTATCAAGGTTCTTGTAGGGCCACTCGGGCATGTCGAACCCGAGTACCTGCTCGTAGGTGCGCGAGCCCATTACCACTGCCTTCAGCGACTTCTGAAACTCGGCGTAACCGTAATCCTGCCCCGAGTTTTCGTAGGGTTTCAGGAACTCCACGCTGCCATCTTCGGCAGCAATGTAGCCATCGAGACTGGCGGCGATGTACAATACAACTTCACGCATAACGGAAGATAGCAACCAAGCCCTAGGTGCAAAAACAAAACGCCCGCGGTTCCGGCCGCGGGCGTTTTGTTTTTGCACCTAGGGCTTGCTTAGCAGACCCACAAAGCAGAAGTGTTAGTTTGCCACCTCGCTCAGGAATTTGATGCGCATCAGGCGCAAGTCTTCCTCGGTGTAGTCGTCGGTGCCGAGTTCCTTCAGGGCCACCGCAATGTTATCGGTGGTGGCGCTCATGAAGTAGTCGTAAATCTCGTCTTGGCGGTCTTGGTCGAGTACCGAGTCGATGTAGTAATTGAGGTTGAGCTTCGTGCCCGAGTAGCAAATGTGCTCAATCTCCTCAATCAGCTCGCGCATATCGATGCCCTTGGCGGAAGCAATTTCCTCCAGGTCCATCTTTTTGTCGATCTGTTGAATGATGTAGATCTTGATTTTCGACTTGTTAACGGCCGATTTTACTACCACGTCGGCAGCCGTTACAATGTCGTTTTCCTCCACATACTTCTTGATCAGCTCCAGGAAGGGCGCACCAAACTTCTGCGCTTTGCCTTGGCCTACGCCCGACACGTGCGCGAGGTCTTCCATCTTCACGGGGAAGGTGGTAGCCATTTCTTTCAGCGAGGGGTCCTGAAACAGCACGTAGGGCGGCAGGCCTTTCTGGGCGGCCAGTTTCTTGCGCAAGGCCTTCAGCATGTCGAACAGCGCGGCATCGTGCCCAGCCGATTGCTGCACTTCTTCTTTCTGCTCTTCCTGCTGTACTTCTTCCTCGTAGTTGTGGTCCTTCGAGAACTTGATGGAGTACGGCTCCAGCAAAAAGGCTTCGCCTTTTTCGGCCATCTTCACCACGCCAAAATTCTCGATGTCTTTTTCGAGGAAGCTGGCAATCATGCACTGCCGGATAACCGAGTGCCAGAAGGGCATATCGTGCTCGGCGCCTCTGCCGTACACGGGCAGGCGGTCGTGGCCGTAGCTCTCCACATGCGGGTTTTTCATGCCCGTGAGCACCGTGGTCAAGTGCTCAATACCGAAGCGCTCCTCGGTTTGCTGCACGGCCTGCAAGGCCAGCTTCACAAAATCCTTGGCCTCGTACTTCTCGCGCGGGTGCTTGCAGTTGTCGCAAAAGCCGCAGTCCTTTTCGTACACCTCGCCGAAGTAGTGCAGCAGCTGCTTGCGGCGGCACACCGCCGAATCGGCGTAGTTGGCCATTTCCTGCAGCAGCAGCTTGCTGTTGTCGCGTTCGGTTACGGGCTTGTCCTTGTTGAACTTCTCCAGCTTCACGATGTCGTCGTAGCTGTAGAACATTAGGCAGTGGCCGTCGAGCCCGTCGCGGCCGGCGCGGCCGGTTTCCTGGTAGTAGCCTTCGATGCTCTTCGGCGTGTCGTAGTGAATCACGAAGCGCACATCGGGCTTATCAATGCCCATGCCGAACGCAATGGTCGCCACAATCACGTCGCACTCTTCGTTCAGGAACGCGTCCTGGTTGTGCATGCGCGTTTGCGGGTCGAGGCCGGCGTGGTAGGGGAGGGCGCGCACGTCGTTGACGCGCAGCAACTCGGCAATTTCTTCTACCTTCTTGCGGCTCAAGCAGTACACAATACCTGCCTGGCCTTTCATGCCCTTTACAAACTGAATGAGGGCCTTTTTGGTCTGGTGCTTGGGCCGAACCTCGTAGTAAAGGTTGGTGCGGTTGAACGACGACTTAAACACCGAAGCGTCGTCCATCTGCAGGTTTTTCTGAATATCGAGCTGCACCTTGGGAGTGGCCGTTGCCGTGAGGGCAATGATGGGCACGTTCATCCCAATGTTGTCGATGATGCCGCGGATGCGGCGGTACTCGGGCCGGAAGTCGTGGCCCCACTCCGAAATGCAGTGCGCCTCGTCGATGGCCACGAACGAGATAGTAGCCTTCTGCAGAAAGTCGAGCGTTTCGTCCTTGGTAAGCGACTCGGGCGCCACGTACAGCAGCTTTACGTCGCCGTTAATCACGTCGCGCTTAACCTTGTTGGCTTCGGTTTTGGTGAGCGTGGAGTTCATCACCTGCGCATTCACCCCGAAAGCATTCAGCTGATCGACCTGGTTTTTCATCAGGGCAATGAGCGGCGAAATAACGATGGCCGTACCCGGCAACACCAAAGCCGGCAACTGATAGCACAGCGACTTACCCGCGCCCGTGGGCATAATCACGAAGGTATTGTGGCCTTCGATGACGTTTTGGATGATGGCTTCCTGCGTACCTCGGAACTGACCGTAGCCAAAAACTTCCTTTAACTTGGCCTTCAAATCAGCCCCTAGGGGTTTGGCAGCCTTTTTAACGGGAGCCGTAAGTTCTGCTGTGTTTGCTGCTTCTGACATCGTTCTTCCTCGCTGAGCAAAGGGGTAAACCGGGCGAAAACTACGTTCGGGCTTTACTGCTCAATCTAGACAAATTTAGATTGAAACCGTTGACTGACGTCAATACCATAGGAAAAAATGTGCTTCTGCAAGAAGCAGAGGCCATTCGAGGTGTAGCCGAGGCTATTAGCCAAACCGGAGATTTCCAAGAATGTGTTACTACTATTCTCGGGCTTCGCGGCCGGGTAGTAGTAACCGGCATCGGCAAAAGCGCCCACATCGCCGGCAAGATGGTGGCTACCCTCAACTCCACCGGCACACCGGCCTTGTTCATGCACGCCGCCGATGCCATCCACGGCGACTTAGGCATGATTCAAGCCGGCGATTTTGTCATCTGCATCAGCAAATCGGGCGATACGCCCGAGATAAAAGTGCTGGTGCCGCTGCTGCGCCGCAAGCAAGTGCCCATGGCCGCCTTGGTAAGCAACCGCGAATCGTACCTGGCCAAGCAAGCCGATTTCATCTTGCACGCCCCGGTAGAGCGCGAAGCCTGCCCCCACAACCTAGCGCCCACCACCAGCACCACCGCCGCCTTGGCCTTAGGCGATGCGCTGGCCGTGGCCTTGTTGGAGTCGCGCGGGTTTACCTCGCGCGATTTTGCCCACCTGCACCCCGGCGGTACCCTAGGTAAAAAGCTGTACCTGAAGGTGGGGGATGTAAGCCGACAAAACCAAGCTCCGCAGGTATCCGATAACGCCGGCTTGCGCGAAATAATTCTGGAGATTTCGGGCAAACGTTTGGGCGCTACGGCCGTACTAGACGCCGCCGGCTCCTTGCAAGGCATCATCACCGACGGCGACCTGCGCCGCATGCTCACCAACTTCGAGCCCGAGCGCCTAGGTGAGGTGCGGGCCCGCTCCATCATGACCCCCAACCCCGTTACCATTGAAATAGACGAGTTTGCGGCCGAGGCCCTGGCCCGCATGCAAGCACGCAACATCACACAGCTTGTGGTAACCGAAGCGGACCGTTTTCAGGGGTTTATTCACCTGCACGATTTGCTGCGCGAAGGGCTGGTATAGCCCAGTAGTTTTTCGGCTGAAGAAAAATCGGATATTAGGCGCACAGGTGCCCCTCGGTTTTCTCTTCTTCCTCTCCAACCAAACCGCATAATGGCTTCTCCCGGTGCTCCTTACTTAGTGGTTATGGCCGGCGGCATTGGCAGCCGCTTCTGGCCTTTCAGCCGTACTCACCACCCCAAGCAATTCCACGATGTACTTGGCGTCGGCAAGTCGATGCTGCGCATTACGGTTGATAGATTTCAGGGTATCTGCCCGCCCGAAAACGTGTTCGTGGTTACCAACCGCGACTACGTGGAATTGGTGCAGCAGCACCTGCCCGAAATTGCCCCCGACCAGATTTTGGCCGAGCCCATTGGCCGCAACACCGCCCCGTGCATTGCCTACGCGAGCTACCGCATTGCGCAGCGCGACCCGCAAGGGGTAATCGTGGTAACGCCCGCCGACCATGCCGTACAAAAGGAGGACGAATTTCGGGGAGTAATCCGTACGGCCATTGATGCTGCCCGCACGCAGGATGTGCTGATTACCCTAGGTATTCAGCCCTCGCGCCCCGACACGGGCTACGGCTATATTCAGTTCCACGACGACGAGGCGCAGCAGCTGGGTGGCGGCCTGAAAAAGGTGAAAACCTTTACCGAAAAGCCTAATTCTCAGCTGGCTCACATGTTTGTGGAAAGCGGCGACTTTTTGTGGAACTCGGGCCTGTTTATCTGGCGTGCCGATTCCATTCTGCGGGCTTTCCACCACTACCTCTCCGACATTGCCGAGGTGTTCGACGAAGGCCGAATGCTTCTAGGTACCCCAGCCGAGAAAGGCTTTATACAGCAGGCGTATTCGCGCTGCCGCAACATCAGCATCGACTACGGGGTGATGGAGAAGGCCGACAACGTGTACGTGCTGCCCGCCGACTTTGGTTGGAGCGACCTAGGCACCTGGGACTCGCTGCACCGCATGGGCCACCACGACGCCGACGGCAACGTGGTGGATGGCGACGCCCTGCTCTACGATACTCGCGAATGCGTAATTAAAACGCCGTCGGAACGCCTCGTGGTAGTGCAAGGCTTGGAGGGTTACATTGTGGCCGAGTACGACAACGTGCTGCTCATTTGCAAGCGCACCGAGGAGCAACGCGTGAAGGACTTTGTGGCCGACGTGAAAAGCAAAAAAGGCCAAGGGTACAACTAACTCTTGCGGCTAATCGTGAAACAAAGAAGCCGGACTCAGCTGAGTCCGGCTTCTTTGTTTTCAGTGTGCAACAGCTTACTGTTGAGGTGCCACCAAGCGCTGGCGCAGTACCTCGTACAGCAAAATGCCGCTGGCTACCGACACGTTCAGCGAGCCGATTTGGCCAATCATCGGAATGCGCAGGCGGGCATCGGCCAACTCGAGCAGGTCGGGGTTGATGCCGTCTTCCTCGCTGCCCATTACCACTAGCAGCGGGCCGGTCATATCAATCGTGGCTTGCTCGAGGCTTTCGTTGCCTTTCTCGGTACAAGCCACCACTTGCAGGCCCGAGTCTTTAAGGCGGCGGATGGTAGAGTGCAGATTAGGCTCGCGGCACACCGGCACGCGCATTAGGGCGCCGGCCGAGGTTTTCAGCGCGTCGCCGTTCAGCTGGGCGGCGCCACGGCTGGGCACCACCACGGCATCTACCCCCAAGCACTCGGCCGAGCGGGCAATGGCGCCAAAGTTGCGCACATCGGTAATGCGGTCGAGTACCAGCAGCAGCGGGCTTTTGCCTTGCTCGAACAAGCCGGCCAGCAGGTTGTCGAGCGGGGCGTAATCGATGGGCGAAAGGAAGGCAACCGCGCCCTGGTGGTTTTTGCGGGTGAGGCCGTTGAGCTTCTCGATGGGCACCAGCGAAACCGGCGTATCGGCGGCGCGGGCCAACTCGCTGATTTCCGCAACCAGGCTGTGCTTCTGGCCTTTGAGCAGGAAGATTTTTTCGAGCGTCTTGCCTGCGTGCAACGCTTCCAGAATGGGGCGCAAGCCGAAAATCATATCGGCCGTGCGCTCAGCCGATTGCTGGCGGGGTGGGTACTTTTTATAGGAAGGGCGGCCTTCGTTCATCGGGCGGCCCCCTGCGGGACGGTCAAACCTTTTCTCCATTGCTCTACGGCACGAAACCAGAGCCATTCGTACTCGGGCCGGCGCACCAATTCGTAGTATTCAGTAGCAAAGGTACTGGGTTTGGGGCGGAACACGTACGGGCCGCCCTGCACGGGGTCGAGGTACTCCCAACGTTCCTCGGTGCTGGTGCGAAGCACCCGTTCGGGCGGGCCAAGTACCACGTACAGCAGCCCGCGGTCGGTCATCCAGCCGGGCTTATGCGCCGAAAACAAACGGTTGGCATCGGCCACGCGGCCGTAAAACGTGCGGATAAGCTGCCGGGCCACGGGTTGCTGGTCGGCGGCCGCGCGCAGCCAAAACAGGTCAACAGCACGCTTCGGAGAATCGGCCCGCAGCAGCCGCTCGCGTTCGGCGGTGGTGCTGAGGTAGCGCAGCGGCTCGATAAGCTCCGTGGCAGTGCGCATCTCGGGGAATAAAGGTGGCTGCACCAATAAACCCATCGGCGCGGCATTGGCCACTTGCAGCGTATAAAGCCCCGGCTCGGCAATGCGCAACCACTGGCCAGCACGCAGCTCGGTTACCTCGCGGGCCGATAAAGTACGGCTGCTAGGTCCTTGCACGGCGGGGTTGGTGTGGGGCGGCAGGGCAGGGGCAAAATCGTCGGCGAAGCGGCGTAGCGTGGCAGGCCGGTCGGGGCCGTAGCAGTCAACTTGCACTACTTCGTTGGCAAGTAAATAGCGGCGCAGCAGCGGCTGGTTGCTAGAGTCGGTTAGCACGAATGGCCGGTTCAGTACTTCAGGGGTGAGCACTAGCCAAGCAGCTGCCCCAGGGCTATCCGGAATGGCTGTGCTGGGCCAAACGGCCAGTAGCTTAGCCGATTGCAAGGCCGCGGCCGGTACACAAAAGTCAATCCACACGGGCTGTTCTGGGTCGCGGTGCTGCGGCCCGCGTTGCCGCACAGTGTCCTGCCACACGGGCTGGCGGGCATCGTAGTTGGCCCACGCCACTACCCGCAGTGGCTGCCTAGGCGAGTACAGCCCGCTTGAGCTAGGCAACCGCACATACAGGCGCAAACTATCGCCTTCGCGCCGGGCTTCGGCTACGGCGTGTTGCTGCGTTTGGTAAAGCCCCGCAAGGTTCAAGCGATTGAGCACGGGCAGCCGCTGCCCCACCGCGGCGGCGCTTACAAGCAGCTGAAGCAAAACCAGTAGCACACGCATGGTGCGGTAATTAACGCAAACCCGGCGAAAAGCTGCAAAAGGCTGATGCTAAATGCACAAAATCAACGCGGCCCCGCTGGGTAGCGGGGCCGCGTAATACCTAGGGCAAGGGTACAGGCTAACCTTGCGGGTAGTACTGCTGCAACAGTTGCAAGGCCCGGGTGGCGCGCGTACGGTCGCCGATTTGCTCGGCGGCGCGGTACACGCTTTGCAGCGTGAGCAGGCTCAGCTGCATTTCCACATCAAACAGGCTGCCCTCGGGCGAGGTGCTGTAGTAGGCCAAGGCTTGTTGGGCGCGGTTGGTCATGGTATCCATGATTTCGTTGGCCTTTTGCGTTTCGCCCACTTTCACCAGCGGTACCACAAACTGCGGCACGTAGTAATCGTACGGAATGCTCTTGTCGGGCATCACCTTGAAGCAGTAATCCATTACCTCCTTGGCCTTGGCCAGGTTGCCGGCATCCACGTAGCTCTGGGTTAGGCGGTAGAACTTGTCGCGGTAGTTGGCCGGGAAGCGCAGGTTGTTTTCGTCGTAGAAGATGTCGGCGCGGTCGAGGTTGCGGAAGGCAAAGCGCTTCATCAGGATGTCGTGCATCAAATCGTTCACCACGTAGCCCTCGTTTAGGCCGCGCGGGTCGTAGTTCGGATCCTTAAGCGGCAGCACGCGGTAGGCCAAGCCCTCGAGCTGGAAGTACGGCTGCAAGCTCATGAAGTCCTGCGAGTTCACGGTCGAGGAGAAGTAAACCGGGCGCTGCCAGTTGTTGGTGGCCAGCATGTCCAGAATCACCAGGTTCTTCTTCTCGATAGCGCCCCGGCCCATATCCCATTCCATGCGCGATACCAGCTGGCCACGGCGCTCGGCCGGAATGATGCCCAGCTTTTCAACGGCAGTGGTGTCGATGGGGAGGTAGAACTTGCGCGTGGGGAACGACAGCAGCGGGCGGCCGCTTTGCGTTTGCACTTGCAGCAGCGGCGAGTTTTGCTTCACCAACTGCATAAACTCGTTCAGGTTCACCGAGGCCACCGAGGGGTTTTCCACGAACGGCAGATAATCGTTGGTGCCTTGGCGGTAGGTGGCATTATCCATCGAAATGGGCAGCGGCTGCGACTTGTAGCTGCGGCGCTTCATTTGATCGATGTACCAATCGGTGTTCAGGTAGCTGAGTACGGCCACGCGCACGTCGGTGCGCACGCCTTCCACCTCTTGGGCGTACCACAGCGGGAAGGTGTCGTTGTCGCCGTTGGTGAACAAGATGGCGTTGGGCTGCAACGAGTTCAGTAGGTTTTTGGCCGAATCGACAGAGTTGTAGCGGTCGGAGCGGTCGTGGTCGTCCCAGCCTTGGGCTACCATCAGCACGGGGGCCAGCAAGCCTAGGGCTACGGCTACGCCGCCGCGCAGGCTATCGGCTTTCAGCACGGCCCGTAGCAAATCGGCTAAGCCCAGCACACCCAGGCCAATCCAGATGGCAAAAGCGTAGGTGGCGCCGGTAAAGGTGTAATCACGCTCGCGCGGCTCGATGGGCGGCTGGTTGAGGTACACCACAATGGCCAAGCCCGTGAACAGGAACAGCAGGCCCACCACCAAGGCATTGCGGCCGTCGCGGCGCACGTGGAAGAGCAGACCTAGGACGCCCAGCAGCAGCGGTATGGCGAAGAAATTGTTGCGGGCTTTGCTATCGGCGATGCGCTCGGGCAGGCCGCTTTTGCCAGCTTCGGTAGGCCACAGCACGCCGGCTTGTTGCACATCGGAGTCGCGGCCTACGAAGTTCCACAGGAAATAGCGCCAGTACATGTGGCCCATTTGGTAGCGGAACAAGAAGCCGAGGTTTTGGCCCATGCTTGGCTTCGCGTCGGGCTGAATATCTACCCACTTCTGGTACTGCTGAATGTGGCCCGGGTCGGGTGAATACAGGCGGGGCAGCAGCATCTTGTCGGCATCGTCGTAGATGGTTTCCAGGCGGTGCTCGGCTACTACGTACTTATCGCCCTGGCGCACGTAGCGGGGCGCGCCCTCTTTCTGATCAATGGGCTGGGCGTTGAACTGCGGGCCGTACAGCAACGGCCGGTCGCCGTACTGCTCGCGCTTCAGGTAGCTCACAAACGAAAGCACGTCGTTGGGCGTGTTTTCGTTGATGGTGGGCAGGAACGACGAGCGGATCGGGATGATCAGGTACGAGGTGTAGCCGATCAGGATGAACACCAGGCTCAGCAGGGCCGTGTTCAGCAGGCGGTTGCCGGTGCGGAAAGAGTATCGGAAGCCAATCCACAGCAGCCCGACGAACAGAATCAGGAAGAAGATTACGCCCGAGTTGAAGAAAAGCCCAAGGGAGTTGACGAAGAATACTTCGATGCTACCGGCAATTGACGGCAGGCCCGGGATAATGCCTACCAAAATCAGCCCCACAATGATGCTGCTGATAACGAGCGTAATCAGGCTGCCAACCCAAGTAGGCTGAGCCGTGCGGCGGAAGTAATAAATCAGACCTAGGGCCGGAATGGCCAGCAGGTTGAGCAAGTGCACGCCAATGCTGAGGCCCATTACGTAGGCAATCAGAATCAGCCACTTATCGGAGTCGGCTTCGTCGGCGCGGTTTTCCCACTTCAGCATCAGCCATACCACCACCGCCGTGCACAACGACGACATGGCGTACACCTCGGCCTCCACGGCGTTAAACCAGAACGAATCGGAGAAGGTGAGGGCCAGCGCCCCCACTACGCCGCTGCCCAAAATAAGCAGCGTTTGGCCCGTGGTGGGCTCCAGCGTGCGGTCGTCGTGCATGCCGGGGCGGTGCATCACCAGCTTTTTGGCCAGCATGGTAATGCTCCAGAACAGGAACAGCACCGTGAACGACGAGCTAAGCGCCGACAGGGCATTGACCAACACGGCCACCTTGGTAACGTCGCCGAACGAGAGGAGCGAAAACAGGCGCCCCAACAGCAAAAAGGTGGGCGCCCCGGGCGGGTGCGGCACCAACAGCTTGTAGGAGCAGGCAATAAACTCGCCGCAGTCCCAGAAACTAGCCGTGGGCTCGAGCGTGAGCAGATAGGTAACGGTGGCAATGGCAAATACCAGCCAGCCCACCAAGTTATTCAAACGCGAGTAACGCTGCATAGAGGGTTGTTCAGGAAGGCCAAAAGTAGGCATAAAAGCGGCACGTGCCCAGGTGCCTATGCGCAACGACCCCTAGGCGCAAAAAAAGCCGCCGCTCTTGGGTAAGAACGGCGGTCCGCGGCGGAGCTTGTACGAGGCAAGCAGTTAATTCTGCAACGTCAGGCGCTTGGTAGCTACTACTTGCTCATCCATCAGCAGCGAGCAGAAGTAAATGCCGCCCGGCAGCGTCGATAAATCGATGAGCTGGCCCTGCACGGCCGTTTCGGAGCGAAGCTGTACCGAGCGCACTTCGCGGCCAATAATGTTGCTGATGCGCAGGCGGTACGCTTTGCCCGGTTTGCTTTCGTTGAAAGCGATGGTGGCCTGCCCGCCCCGCACCGGGTTGGGGTACACCGTGAGCGGGGCCGCGTTTGCTACCGGCTCCTGCGGGCCTTGCGCTCGGCTGCGGGCACCTAGGCGCAGGTGCGTGGCCGTGGCAACCAACTGCGTGAGCAGCAGCGCGGTGAATACCAGGATGTATGTAAAAATTTTCATCGGAGTTGGAGCAGGTAAGGTACTGTATGGTACAGCAGTGTGTTGATAAATAGACGGTTAGTTGCCTGGCAAGGTTGCTCAGCTCAACCGCTCTATTTCACTATGGCAAGCGCCGTGCCGCTAATTCGACCTAGGCAACTTGCTGCTTTCTCAGACAAGCAACCCGGCCTAAAGTTTAACCGCGTTCGGCAGCACGTGCTTTATCTCCTGCAGGCCAAACTGCCGGTGCTGCCCGTTGCTTAGCTCCAGCACCAGCTGTCCGGTTTCGGTTACGTCGGCAATGCGGCCCTGCAGCGGTTGGCCGGCTACCTCAAAGGCGTGCCACTCGCCATCGTGGCGGTACAGCACGCGCAGGTAATCGGCGCGCAAGGCTTGGTACTGGCCGGCGCGCAGCTGCAGGTAGCGGCGCTCTAGGTGCTCGAGCAGGCGCGTGGCCAACGGACCTAGGGCATAGGCGCGCCCAGTGAGCAGCCCGAGCGACGTGGCCGTGGGCACGCCGAAGCCGGTCTGGTTAATGTTCAATCCAATTCCGACTATACTAAAATGAATTTGTGCGCCGCTAAGTGTGTTCTCGATCAGAATGCCGCCCAGCTTCTGATCTTGGTAAAACAAATCGTTGGGCCATTTTAGCCGCAGGGCGGGGTCGGGGCCGAGCAAGCCGGCGGCCCAATCGTGCACTCCCAACGCTACGGCAAGGTTCAGCTGGAACTGCGCCGCTGCTGGCAAAAACACCGGCCGCCACACCACCGATAACGTTAGGTTTTCGCCAGGCGCCGCCTCCCACTGGTTGCCCCGCTGCCCACGGCCGGCCGTTTGGCTGTTCGTTATGACGGTGCAGCCCTCGGTGGCGCGGTTTTGGCCTAGCAACTCGCGTGCTTCGGTGTTTGTGGAGCCGCATTCGGGCAACCATATTACCTGTTGGCCCGTGAACAGGGTTTGAGGGCTGATTTGCTCCACCTGATTTTTCCTACTTTGTGTTGACAAACCTACTTCTCTCACATGAAAATTACCCCGGTTCGGCAGGATTCGGACAACTTGGCAGACATCATCGTGCGCGGCATGCAGGACAAAAAGGCGTCCGACATCGTTGTGCTTAATCTTAAAAATCTCAAAAACGCTGTTGCCGATTACTTCGTCATCTGCTCGGCCACTTCCGATACCCAGCTCGATGCCATTGCCCGCTCGGTGGAAGAAGAAGTAGAGAAAACCACCGGCCAAAACCCTTGGCAGAGCGAAGGCCGCCAGAACCGCGAGTGGGTACTGCTCGACTACGTCGACGTAGTGGTGCACGTGTTCCTGCGCGACCGTCGTTCGTTCTACGCGCTCGAGGAGCTGTGGGGCGACGCCGAAATTTCGTACATCGAAGAGGAAACGGCGGTTAAGTAAGCCGACCGAAGCAGCTTTGCCGGTTTTTTCTTGCCCCTAGGTAAAGTAATGCCGGCAAAGCTACGTCTGCCCTGCCAACCCCTGCTGCCCCGCACATAATGCAGCCGGACCGAACAAACCCCCGGCGCGGGGTGTTCTCCTTACTGTGCTTCTTTAGTTGAAGACTTTCCTTATACATGCCAGATAACACCCCTTCTCCGAAAAAGAAAAAGCCCATGCTGCCCACGCCCGGTGCCCCGCGCCCCGGTGTGCAGCTGTGGGTGCTGCTCGGGCTGACGGTGCTCGTGTTTGGGTTTTACTACCTAAGCAAGGGCAGCTCGGCTATCGAAATCAAGCAGCAAGAGTTCGAGCAGATGCTGCAGGCTGGCGACGTGCGCGACGTAACCCTCGTGAACGACCGCCTGGTAGAGGTAACGCTGAAGCGCGAAGCCCTGCAAAATGCCAAATACAACCAACAGCTGCGTACCCGCGGTCCGCTCGTGTCGGACCAAGGCCCGCACTACAGCTTCCGCGTAATCGACGGCAAAACCTTCAAGGAAGACTACGACAAGCTGCAGGCCACCATTCCGGCCGAGCAGCGCGTAGGCCTTGGGGTAGATACCCGCACTGGCTTTGGTGAAATATTTACCAACTGGGCGTTCTTTATCATTCTGTTGGTGGGCTTCTGGTTCTTGATGCGCCGCATGAGCGGGGCAGCCGGACCCGGTGGCCAGATTTTCAGCATCGGTAAGTCACGCGCGGCTTTGTTTGAAGGCGGCGACAAGGTGAAAATCACCTTTAAAGACGTAGCCGGCCTCGAGGAAGCCAAAGAAGAGGTGCAGGAAATCGTAGAGTTTCTGAAGAACCCTTCGAAGTTCACCGTGCTGGGTGGCAAAATCCCGAAAGGCGCTTTGCTGGTAGGCCCCCCCGGCACCGGCAAAACCTTGCTAGCCAAAGCCGTAGCCGGCGAGGCCGATGTGCCTTTCTTCTCGCTGTCGGGTTCCGACTTCGTGGAGATGTTTGTGGGTGTGGGCGCTGCCCGCGTGCGCGACTTGTTTAAGCAAGCCAAGGCCAAAGCTCCCTGCATCATCTTTATCGACGAGATTGACGCCATTGGCCGCAGCCGTTCGCGCGGCAACGTGCCCGGCGGCAACGACGAGCGCGAGAACACGCTGAACTCGCTGCTGGTAGAAATGGACGGTTTCGGTACCGACTCGGGGGTTATCATCCTGGCCGCTACCAACCGCCCCGATACCCTCGACTCCGCGCTGCTGCGTCCCGGTCGCTTCGACCGTCAGATTTCCGTCGACAAACCCGACATCATCGGCCGTACCCAAATCTTTGGCGTGCACCTGAAGCCGCTGGCCTTGTCGCCCGACGTGGACGCCAAGAAGCTGGCCGCCCAAACGCCTGGCTTTGCCGGCGCCGAAATTGCCAACGTTTGCAACGAAGCCGCTCTTATTGCCGCCCGCCGCGACAAGAAGATGGTAACGATGCAGGACTTCCAAGATGCCATCGACCGCGTGATTGGTGGCCTCGAGAAGAAGAACAAGCTTATCTCGCCCGAGGAAAAGAAAATCGTAGCCTACCACGAAGCTGGCCACGCCATTGCGGGCTGGTTCCTGGAGCACGCCGATCCGTTGGTGAAGGTGAGCATTGTGCCCCGCGGTGTGGCTGCCCTAGGTTACGCGCAATACCTGCCCAAAGAGCAGTTTCTATATAACACGGAGCAGCTCACCGACGAGATGTGCATGGCCCTAGGTGGCCGCGCCGCCGAGGAGTTGGTGTTCGGCAAGATTTCAACGGGTGCTTTGTCCGACCTGGAGCGCATCACCAAGATGGCTTACAGCATCGTGACGATGTACGGCATGAACACCAAGCTGGGCAACATCTCCTTTTACGATTCGAAAGGTTCGGGTGAGTACGGCTTTACTAAGCCCTACTCCGAAGCCACGGCCCAGATGATCGATGAAGAAGTGCGCAAAATCATCGAGGATGCCTACAACCGCACCAAAAACCTGCTCACTTTGCGTCGGCGCGAGTTGGAAATAGTAGCTCGCGAACTGCTCGAAAAGGAAATCCTGCTGCAGGACGACTTGGAGCGCCTCGTAGGCAAGCGCCCGTTTGATGCGCAAACCACTTACCAGGCCCACACCGCCGGAACCGACCGCTCCGAAACCCTGAGCGAACGGAAGCAAGAGCACCCGGTGCCCCTGAGCAACGACTTGCCCGAGCTGAACCTGCCAGGCCACACCAACGGCACGCCGGATGGGCACTCGGCCGCGGAGCCATCGGTACCAACCGGCAGCACCATTGCCTAACGCTTATCGGTGGCTACCTAGGTAGCGAGCAACAAAAAAGAGGAGTCGCGGCCCGTCTGGCAGCGGCTCCTCTTTTTTTCGGTTGTCTCTTCATTTTAAAGAAAAAAACCGCAGCCAAGGGCCGCGGTTTTTTCAACACACCTATTGCAACAACCTATACAGAAGGACAACTACTAAGTAATTGATCCTCCGGAGTATGGTACCTGAGCCGGCGCCGCGTTGCAAATCGACGCCGAGCTTTTATATTGGGTTGGTCCGGCGGTTCCGGAACACACAGTGTTCAAGCATTTGCAGCCGCTACGCTGAGCTGGCCGTTTTCGAAGTGGCCAGCTTGCCCCGGGTTATTGGGGTTTTGGCTGCCTTTCTGATACAATGTTACGGCACGCTACGAGGGAAGTAAAGGAAGAAAACGCCTTCTGTGTGACAGGGATTTATCGTGGCTTGTTGTGCTCGTTTCGAAGGCGGCTAAATAATAAAACAGCTTGTTTGGCCAGTATTCCAGCTTTTTACCACGGTTATACTCTTGTTGCTGCCAAGAAAAGGCTTTCAATAAATGGGTGAAATGTGACAAAAGGCCCCCTAAAAAAGGTGCTAGCAGCGGCTATTTATGCCCCGATCGGGTAGCTAACAGCGCGTGCAGGCAAATAATGGTAGTAGCCAAAGGCAGCGCTGCCCCCATTACTACCCACCAAGCCGCAGGCTCGAGCCGAGCCGTGGCCAGCGTGCGGCCCCAATCGGCGCGCTCGGGCGATAAGCCAACACCCAAAAACGCCAGCGTGGTTTGCAAGGCAATGCACGTGGCCAAGTTTAGCGGCAGCGCGGCCCGCAACGTGGCCCAGGCGTTGGGTAACACGTGGCGCAGCAGCACCCGCCTCGCAGTGAAACCTGCGGCGTATGCTGCCTCGATGTAGCCTTGCTGTTTTATTTGAATTACCTGAACGCGAACCAGCCGGGCGGTAGACGGCCAGCACGTGAACGTGAGCAAACCGATAAGCCACAAGGTGGAAGGAGCGTGGACGGCCGCAAGCAGCAGCACCAGCAGTAACCGCGGCAACGAGCCCAAAAAAGTGCTAACTAATTGCAGCAGCTGATCGAGGGGTATGGCAACGGAGCGTTGGGGCACACGGCTGGCAGCCGCAGCCGCAAGCAAAGCCGCCGTAACCCACCCCAGAAAATGAGCTGCCGGCATCAATAAGGCTAGTAGCAGACCGGCGCCAGTTACACCCAAAGCCAGCCTAGGTGCCCGCAGGCCCGCGTTGCCCCAAGAGCCGGCCGCTGCACCCAGCAACATGCCGCACAGCGAGGTAAGCACCGCCGCCGGTACACTCAGCGTCAGCAGCGAATGGGTACCGGCCACCACGTCGCGGAGCACGTCGCGACCGAATGCATCGGTGCCGAGCCAGTGCTGCCCCGAGGGCGGAAGATTGATTTGCAGCACATCAACCGGCACGGTAAGCCACTGCTCGGGCCGCAGCACGGCAAGCGCCGCTGCAACGCCCAGCAACAGCAGCCAAGCTACGGCCGCCGCACGCCCAACCCAAGCTGCCGACGCTGTGCGCATTAGCTGGTGCGGGTGCGTGGGTCGATTACCATTTGCGCAGCATCGGCCAATACCCACGCCAACACGCGCGCCACGGCCACTAGCAGCACTCCGCCAATTAGCAAGGGCAAGTCGCGGCTGGCGGCGGCCTCCACCAGCAGGCGGCCCATACCGGGCAGGGCAAACACCAGCTCAACTACCACTGCGCCGGCCACAACCTCGGGCAGCAGCTCGGTTACGCGGCTCACAAAAACGGGCAGCGCATTGGGCAACACGTGCCTCCGCCAAACCCTTGGGGCGGGCGTGCCCTTGGCCAGGGCCGTGGTAACGTAAGGTTGCTGCCACTGCTGCCGCAGCGCCGCCGCCGTAGGCAAAAACACAGCCGGGAAGCCGACTACTACTAGGCTCAGCACCGGCAGCACCAAGTGGTAAGCTCGGTCGAGAAACGGGTTGCCCAGCCAGGGCGCCGCGCCCGACTCAAGGCCGTAGGAAGGAAACAGCGGCCAAAAATCGGGGCTGGCCAGCAGCACCAGCAACAACAAACCCACCACAAACAAAGGCAAGCTATCGAATAAGTACACCAGCGGCAGCAGCAAGCGGCGTACGGGTGCCTTGCGCGCAGCGGCCATGGCTGCACCTAGGGCCAGCAATGCCGTTAGCACCAGCGCCGTGCCTGTAAGCGGCAACGTAACCCGCAGCGCAGCTCCGAGGTGCTCTTCCACAGCGGTGCCGTCGCGGTACGAGGTGCCTAGGTGCCCGCGGCTTAAATGGGTTAGCCAGCGATGGTACTGGTTGCGCGGGCCGTGCCACTGCCAAGGCAGCAAGCCAAAGTAAAACAACGGTTGATGCAGGCCCAAGCGCAGGCGATATTGCTGCTCCGTTGCTACGCGGGCAGCCGAGCTGGCTGTGGGCGTAAGCTGCTCGGCGGCAAACAGCTGCGGCGAGCTGGCGGCCACGGCGCGGCTCAGCAGAAACACCGCCGAGGCCACCAGCCACGCAGTGCCGAGGGCTACGCCAATGCGCCATACCAGCAGTTTTGCCATGCGCACCTAGGGCCTTGGGGTTGGCGTCAGGGTGAAGGCGGGCAAGTCGTAGCCTGGTTCGAGGCCGCTCGGGCGCACGCTGCCGAAGCGTTTCGCCACGGCCAGGCGGTTGGGTTCGAAAAACAGCGGCACCATGGGCGTTTGCACGTACAGCACCGTTTGCAGCTTGTGCAGCAAACGCACCTTTTGCGTCGAGTCTTCGGTGCTCACGATAGCGTCGAGGAGGCGGTCGGAAGCGGGGTTGCCGAAACGCGTACGGTTTACCCCGCCTTCGCCGATGCTGCCCGTATGCAACAGCGGGCGTAGGTCGTACGAAAATGGGTTGCCGTACAACGTGCGCAAGCACAAATCGAAGTTGCCCTCGCGGCGCAGGGCCGAGAGCTGCCCGGCTTCGGTGGGGTGCAGGCTAATGGCAAGGCCAATTTGCCGAGCTGCTTGTTGCAGCAGCAAGGCAATGGTTTCGTAGGTACGGTCGCCGGCGGCGTAAAACAAGCGCGGAGCCAGCACTTGGGCATTGTTGCCCGCACGGCGCCAACCGTTGGAGCTACGCTGCCAGCCAGCTTGCTGCAGCAAAGCCGCGGCCTGCGGAGGCGAATAGGGGCGCAGGGGCAGGCTATCGTGGTAAACCCACCGCTCGCGCGGGCTAATAAGACTCGTGCTGCGCTGGCCCAGCCCAAATTGCGTTGCCTGCATCAGGCGCTGGGCATCAACCAAATGAGCAAAAGCCTGGCGGGTACGCGCCTCGCTTAGGCTGCGCTGTTGGGTGTTGATTTCCATCACCACCACCCGGTACGACGCCGGGGAGTACAAATGAAAATCAACCGAATCGGTGTTGCGCAACTGCGCAAAATCGGGGCCTGGCATGTTTGGGTACACATCCAGCTCGCCGCGGCGCAGGGCCAACAGAGCCGTTGCAGCGTTGGGCACTATGTGAAACTCCAGTCGCCGCGGATTGGCCACCAACGGAAAACCGGCGTTTTGGAGCGCATCGCCCCACCATTTGTTTTTGCGCTCCAACACCACGCGCTGGCCCGCTTGCCAGCTTACGAGCTGATACGCGCCGCTGCCCCGCACGGTGCGCGGGTCGCGCCACTGCCCGCCTTGCTCAAAGCGCTGCCGAAAAGCCTGCACCGCAGCCACCTGGTTTAGTGCCGAGTCGCCGGCGAGCAGCTGGCGCGCGGGCACCCGCCGGAGCAGTGTATCGGGGTCGAGCAAGTACTCGGGCAACACCGGGAAGTCGCCGCTGGTGGTGCGGTATTCCGGCGCGTAGCCCCGGCACACCAGCGTAAAGCGGCGCGGGTTTTGGGCATCGAGCTGCACATCCTGCACAAAGCCCAGCGTGCTGCGCAGGCTTTCGTTGGGCAGGCCTGGGCAGGCAATGGTTTTCAGGCTAAATAATACGTCCGAAGCCAACACTGGGCGGCCGTTGTCCCAGGTAGCTTCGGAGCGTAGTTGGTAGCTGATGTATGTCAGGGAATCGGTGCGCCGCACCACCGGCATGGCGGTGGCCAGCCACGGCACAAAGCGGCGCTGGCTGCCATCCACCGTCAACAGGCTTTGGTAAAGCAGGTTGTTGATTTGGATGGCGTAGGCGTTGGGCAGGGTTACCGGGTTCAGGGACTCAGGGTCGCGGGGCCAGCACACCCGCACCGTAGTCGGCGCGGACGATTGCTTGGATGACGACGAGGTACAAGCGCAGCAAACGCACAGGCTGAGAACAACAATCAGCCTAGGGAACGAGAATTGTAACATGAGCCTGGCGCGTCCGGAGTAGATGAACCGGCCCAAGTTACCGAATACTGCTCTGAAGACGCGAATTAGTGCGTTTCGCCCCACCCGTTGCCGCCAATGCTGGGGGTGCCGCTAGGCGGCGGCGGGGTGGTTCCGGTGCCGGGGCCAGTGGGTTGCGGCGATTGAGACTGAGCCGCGCCGCCAGCCGGGTTAGGGGTGGCGTTCTGAGTTGTGGTGCCAGCACCCAACAAGGTGCCTAGCTTCAGTAAAGCAATGAGTAGCAGCTCCAACATTGTGGTATGATTTGGGGTGGACTATAACCGAGGACACAACAAACATACCAGGTATGCAGGGCTAAGTAAAGGAAGAAACCAGCGTGTATGTGACTGACAAATAGAAAGACTAATTGTAAAAAAAGCAGCCGATAAAGCCCTTTTGGCCTATGAGGCTACACTTTGGGCTATTAGAGCTGAAAAATATTGACCTGTTTGTGACATAGTGCCGCACAAAAGCTACATCTTTCATCCTGCAAATGTGAGGTGGTTGCCCGGCCTATAAAAGGAAGAAATCGGGTATTCTGTGACGCTGGGTATTGGGCCCTTGTGCGCTGTCAAATGCAGTTGGCGCGCGTTAATCGTACGTTTTTCGATGCACGAGCTGATAAATTTGGCCAAAATTGTGACCAACCGCCGCCTATCAACGCTGCCGTTGGTCGACTTTGCCGAGGGCCACGCTTCGAAGTCGAGAGAGGAGGAATTGCTGGAGCTTTTGGTGTCGGGTGAAAGCCTGACTAACCTGCAAGTGGCCAAGCGCTTATACCAAAGCACCTCGGCCAACAGCATGGCCGCGCTGCGCAAGCTTAAGCAGCGCTTGCAGGAAAAACTGCTCAACCACTTGTTTTTCCTCGACCATACCGACCTGCGGCACCCGGCGTTTCGGCGCTACGAGCAACAGTGCCTCGATTTGCTGTACCAAGCCACCATGCTGTGGCGCGAAAGCGAGCGGGTGCTGCTGCCCCAACTGCTGCGGAAGGTGGTGCGACTAGCGGCAAGCGGCGAGTTTACCCAGCAGGAAATCAGTGCGTGGGAAATGCTGCGCACGCTTTACGCCGAGTCGAACGACTACACCCAGTACCAGCACTGCGTGAAGCAACTGGCCAAGCTCTACGAAACCCTGGCGGTAGAGCGCGAGGCCCAACGGATAAACTGGGACGCCAAAATGAAGCTTGTCCGCTCGGTGGTGGCCCGGCGCCGCTTGCTGCAAGAGCTACCCGGCATAATCAGCAAGCTGGAAAGCCTGTACAAACAAGTGCCCACTTACAACGTGTACGACCCGTTGCTAAAGATGCGGCTGATGCAGCAGGAGCTTAGTGGCAACTTCGAGGAGATTATTCGCATTACCACCGCCGCCGAAAACCTGTTCGCCGCCGGCAAGCTCAACCCCAAGCGTTTCGATAGCCGCTTTACCAAGTTTTACAGCATGTACGCCCACTTGCGGGCGCGGCGCATTACCGAGGGATTGGCGCTGGCCGAGGGCTACCTCGAGGCTTTTCACCGCTCCAACAACAACTGGTTCGCTTTTTTGGAGCTGTATTACTTGTTGGCCATGCACGACGGCGACTACGCGCAGGCCGGCATCTTGCTGCGGCGCATGCAGCAGAACCCGTTCGTAACGAAGATACCGTTGCCCGCGCAGCAGCGCTGGGAGCTGATGCAGGCGTACTTGTTTTTTGTGCGCCCGGCCGAGGCGCGCCTGCGCCCCCTGCAGTTTGCGCAACTGGTGCAGCGCATCCCCGACCACAGCCGCGACAAACAAGGTTACAACGTGGCCATCCTGATCCTGCAGTTTTTGCACTACCTGCGCGAGGGCAACAAAGAGGCTTTGCTGGCCCGCCTGGAGGGCTTACGCAAGTACGAAAAGGCACACTTGCGCGAAGCCTCTACCTTGCGCAGCCGGCTTATGTTCCGGCTGCTGCAACTAACTGTAAAGGAGAACTTTGAGCCCGAAGCCAGCGAGAAAAAAGGGCAAGCGTTGCTGGCGCGTTTGCGCGACACGCCCCCGCCCGGCGAGGCCTTTGCCGAAATCGAGATTATACCTTACGAAAACCTATGGGCGCAGGCCCTAGGGCTGTTGCGCGAGCTGCACGCCCAGCAAAGCAACTAGGCACCTAGGGGTGCTGCGCGGCCACGGCCTGGGCGGGCGCAGCGGCCGGAGCGGTGCTGGCAACCAGTTGCTCGTAGCGGTGGAGCTGCGTGGGCGTCAGTACGGTTTTCAACTGAGCGTAGTAGGCATCGGCTACGGCTTGCAGCTTGGTTTTGCGGGCGTCGGCGTCGCCGGCGTACATACGCTCCACTTCTTGCTCTTGTTGCAGGCGCTGATAGGTAAGGCTTTTCACCTTCAGGATGCGGGCGTCGTCGAGGCCAAGCTGCGGCGTGAGGGCGCGCGTAGCTTCGGCTGCTTTTTGGCTGAGTGTGCCGCCGTCTTGGGCAATGGCGCCCGTAAAGCAGCAGGCAAGTACAGCAGTAACGATTAGCTTTTTCATGAAGGTGTGTTGGTATTAAGGTTATATTTGATAGGATTTACGTGACAAATAAAGCGAAAATTATATATAAGCTGAACAATTGCGATAAATAATTGCACATTATTCGCGGGGTTGGCTTTGCGCTGAACTCGGCCATACCGGCTGCGGCGCTATGCGCCCATGGGCGGCCCCTTTGGCCGCACGGGCCGCCGCCACCTAGTCCGCTGGGGCGCGCCACAGCAGCCCCAACCAGCGCCGGTTTGCCGGGCTTGGTTGGCAAAGCCGGACGCCTGCTGTACCTTGCTGCGGTTGCACACGCGCCTGCCGTTTTTCCTTCCTCAGACGTACCTGCTTGCCTAAGCCGATGCCCGCCACCGCTGCCCCACGTACCGCCGATTTCCTCGACCAAATGACCCGCGCTGTGGAGGAAGCGCGCACCGTTGCGCAGGAGCGTTTCCGGCCCCTCAGCGAAGACCAGCTCAACCGCCGGCCTTCGCCCAGCAAGTGGAGCGTAGGCCAGTGCCTCGAGCATCTCAACATCATCGGCGGCCTGTACTTGCCCGTAATGAGCCAGCGCGTGCGCAAAGCCCAGGAGCGCGGTGCCCGTCCGGCCGAGTTCGTGAAAAACGGCTTTATCGGCCGCCGCCTTACGGCCGCCATGCTCACGCCCGCCCGCGAAAAGCCCATGAAAACGCCCCAGCAGTTTGCGCCCAGCGGCTCGCGCCTGCCGCGCACGGTGGTGGAGGTGTTCATTCGCCAGCTCGACGAACTGCTGAACGTGTTGCACCAGGCCCGCGACATCAACGCCAACGCCGTGCGCATTCCCAACACGCTCATCCCGTTGGTGCGCCTGCGCCTTACCGATCAGTTTGCTTTCCTGATTGCGCACCTGCAGCGCCACGTGGCCCAGGCCGAGCGCGTGCTCGACTCGAAACCGCGCTAGCTGCCTATGCCCGCTGCGCCGCCGGCCACCTAGGGCTTTGGCGCCCAGCTCGCTTCGCCAACCAGATAGGCAGCCGTAAGCTGCGAGCTGCTCAGGTAGTACTGGTGGCGGCGGTGCCGTTCGATGTAAGCCGGCAAAAGCTGCGAGAAAATAGGCGCCACGCCCAGCTGCACCTGCGTGCGGCCGTGCCGGTAACCTACGCCTGCTTCGGCCCCCAGGTAAAACGGACGGATGTCGCCGGTGCGGCTTCGGCCGAATGTAAAGCCGTAACCGCCTCCTGTGCTATTGAGGTAGCCGTACGTTAGAGCTTTGGCGCCGCTGTAGTGCTGCGTGCCGGCCAGCGGCCCGGCTGCATAATGCCGCTTCTCGTCGTAAACATCAGAAGCCGAAGTGCCTACGCCGGCCTGGCCGCCCGCGTAAAGGTGCCAGCCGGCGGGTGCGCGTTTGCCCAGGGCCAGCACTACGCGCATGGCTGCCTGCATGTAGTTTAGCCTGATGCGGCCCCGCTCGCGGATGAAGATTTAGTCGGAGGTGCCAGCGTACAGCAATTGCTCGCTCCGGTACTGGTAGCCCTTGTTAATATTGCCCAGGCTGGCTTGCGCGCTCCACCGGCGCGTGAGCTGCTTTTCAGCCCAGCAGCGGCGAGGTATCCTCGGTTTTTTCGCCCGCTACGCGCACTTGCGTGAGCACCGGCCCGGCCTGCAGCCCCTAGCGCGTTTGGGATACGCCCGCGGTTGCAATCAGCAGGCACGAGCCCACGGCAACCACCACGATAAGCCGGGGCCAGCGGGCTCTCCGGGCATCAGGTACATAAACTGGCATAACAGTTGGCAATAACACGTAGGCAATTGCGACTAAGGTAAACGGGGCGGACCACGCCGCGCAGGTTGCCGGCAAAATATTGCTACTTCGGATGTGGAATCGGGGCCGACGCCGCATCTAGTTGGCAGAAGCTCCCACCGCTTACCCTGCTTTGCCCATGCGTTTCTTTCTGCTCATCCTGGCTGCCTGGCTGTTGCCGATGGTTGTTCCTTCCAATGCCTCGGCCCCGCCGGCGGGCGGGCCCTACGCCGCGCAGTGGAAAAAAATCGACGCGCTGTTGGCCAAAAACCAAACCGAGGCGGCCCAAAAGCTGGTGCTCGGCATTTACCAGAAAGCCCGCGCCGCCAACCAACCGGCCGATTACGTGCGCGCCCTGGTGTACCGCCTGCATTTGCTGCGGCAGCGCGAAGAAGACGCCGACGCCAAAGGCATTCGCTTGCTCGAAGCCGACCTAGGCGCGGCCACGTTTCCGGCCCGGCCCATTTTGCACAGCCTGCTGGCCGAGCAGTACCACCAGTACCTGCGCCAAAACCGCTACCGCCTCTACGACCGCACCCAGCTGGCCGCCGCCACTGCCGACTCCCTAGGTGCCGCCGACCTCCAGACCTGGGATGCCGCCCGCCTGGCCGCGCAGGTGGTGCGCCACTACCGCGCCTCCGTCGGAACCGAGGCCGCCCGCCAGCAGCAAACCACCTTGCGCGACCTGGGCCAACTCGCCATGCCCGCCGATGCCCAAGGCCAGCAGTTGCGCCCCACGCTCTACGACCTGCTCGCCCACCGCGCCATCGGGGCCCTCAACGACGACGAGCTGTACCTCACGCGCCCCGCCGAGCAGTTTCGCTTTATTGATGCGCGCCTGCTGGGGCCCAACGAGGAGTTTGCCCAACTGCCCCTAGGTGCGCCGGCCGCCGACTCACTCAACGGCCCGCTGCACGCCTTGCGCCTGTGGCAACAGCTCACGGCTTTCCGGCTGCGCGATGCCCAAAACCAAGCCGCTCTGGCCGATGTGGAGCGCTTGCGCCTGGCCTTTGTGCACGAGCGTGCGGCCTTTGCTAACAAAACCGTGGCCTACACCGCGGCCCTGCGCCGCGCCCAGCAGCGCTACGAGGCCTTGCCTGCGTGGGCCGATTTTCAGGCTGACATTGCGGAGCAAGCCCAGCGCCAAAAGCGCCTCACCGAGGCCATGGAGCTGGCGCGGGCCGCCGTGCAGCGTTATCCCAAATCGGTGGGCGCAGCGCGGGCGCAGGGCATCATCAACGAGCTGGAGCGGCCCGAATTGCAGGTGCGAACAGCCGAAGTACAGCTGCCCAACGAGGCCATGCTGCTGAGCGTGCGCTACCGAAACCTGAAGCAGGCGTACGGCTTTGCCTGGCGGCTGCCCGCCGCGGCCATGCTGCGCGAGCGGCAAGGGCTGCGCAATACCGACATTCAGAAGGCCTACGCCAAACGCCTCGGCACCAAACCCACCGCTACCTGGGCAATGGCCCTGCCCGGGCCCACCGATTACCGCGCGCACCGCGCCGAGGTAGCCGGACCCAAGCTGCCCGCCGGGCATTACCTGGTGCTGGTGAGCACTGCGGCCCAGCAGCCCGGCAAGGAACGCGACAACATTGCCACGGCCTACGCTTTTGTATCGGTGAGCGAGCTGGGCGAGGTGCACCGCGCCGCCCCCGCGAGCGGCACCGACCTCTGGACGCTCGACCGCCGCACCGGCCAGCCACTGGCGGGCGTGGGCGTGCAGCTGTGGTACCAGGATTACACCAACGCGAAAGTGCGACACTACGCCGGCCCCATGCGGCCGAGCAGCGCCGAGGGCTTCCTGAACATACCGCCCGATGATAACCGCCGCGCCTATCAACAAGCCTTGCTGCTGCGCCGCGGTGCCGACACCCTGGTGGTGGAAACCAACATAGGCAACAACCGCCCCATTCCGAACCGCAACACCGAGCAGGAGCGGCGCCCGCGGGCTTTCCTCTACACCGACCGCGCTATTTACCGGCCCGGCCAAACGGTGTCCTTTAAAGGCATTGTGGCGCAAAACCTAGGCGGCCGCAGCCAAGTGCTGAAGAACACGCAGGTGCAGGTACGCTTGCTCGATGTGAACGGCCAGCCCGTGCAGGAATTTGCCTTCACCACCTCCGATTACGGCAGCTTCCACGGCTCCGTAACGCTGCCCACGGGCTTGCTCAACGGGCAAATGCAGCTGCAGGCGCGCACCAAGTACTTGGGTGAAGAACAGTACCTAGGCGAAGCGTTTATATCCGTCGAGGACTACAAGCGCCCTACGTTCTTCGTCGCGCTCGACCCCATAAAGGGCACGCCCAAGCTCGGCGATACGCTCTCGGTGCGCGGCACGGCCACGGCCTACGCCGGCCAGGCCATCGATGGCGCCACGGTGCAGTACCGCGTGGTGCGCCGCACGGTGTGGCCTATGTTCGGGTGGGCCGAGCTGAACTTCGGCTTCGGCAGCTCCTCGGGCATCCGCCGCCCTTACTACCCAGGCCGCGGCGGCGAGCAGCAAATTGCCACCGGCACTGCTACTACTGATGCGCAAGGCCGCTTCCGGGTAAGCTTCGCGGCCACCCCGCCCGACGAAGCCGCCAACGACGACACGCCCGAAGAGGGCGAAGACGATGAAGACGGCTACCGCCCGCCCAGCCCGTGGCGCCCCAGTTACGTGTTCGTGGTAACCGCCGATGTAACCGACCCCAACGGCGAAACGCGCTCCGCCGAGCGCGGCGTAACCCTAGGTGGCCAAGCGCTGAACATGTCCCTGAGCGGCCCTAGGTTGGTAAATCAGCAGCAGATTGAAGATGCGTTTGTGCTGCGCAGCCAGAACGCCACCGGCGAGGCCGTGCCCGCCACCGGTACCCTGCGCCTTTACCGCCTCACGCCGCCGGTGCGCGTGCTGCGCCCGCGCCTGTGGCCAACTCCCGATCAGCCCGGCCTCGGCCGCGACGAGCACCAGCAGCTTTTCCCGCACGATGCTTGGCTCAGCGAAGACAACCCCGACAAATGGCCGCGCACGTTACTAATTGAGTGGCGTTTCGATACCGGCCAGCGCACCCAATTGCCCGAGGTGGCCCGCGCCCTAGGTGCCCAAACGCCGGGCGCTTACCTGCTGGAGGCCAGCACCCTTGCCGGCACCGATACGGCCCGTACTCGTCTGGGCTTCACGCTCTACAACCCTGCCGCGCCGCAGCTGCCGTTGCCCGTGCCGCAGTGGCTTACGGCCCTGCAGGATACCGTAGCCCCGGGCCAAGCCGTGCAAGTGCTCGTCGGCTCGGGTTTTGAGGCGGTGCAGGCCCGGTTGGAGGTAGAAAGCCAAGGCCAGCTAATACGCACCGAGTGGCTGCCGCTGCGCCGCGGGCAACGGCTCATCAGCCTGCCCACCACAGCCGCCAACGCCGGGCCCATGCACGTGCGGCTGATGTTTGTGCACGCCGGACGTTTCTATCAGCAGGAAGCCACGGTGCAGGTGGCTGAGCCGCAACGGCCGTTGCAGCTTGCAATCAGCACCTTCCGCGACAAGCTGCAGCCCGGCCAGAAGGAAACCTGGCGCCTCACCATTCGCAATAGCCAAAACCAGCCCGCCGCGGCCGAGCTGCTGGCCTCGCTCTACGATCAGTCGCTCGATTACTTCCGTCCGCATGCTTTCGCGAAGCCCGAGCTGCCGCAGCCGTATTTCGGGCAGCGGTTTGGGTGGATTGCAGCGTCTTTCGGGGCCGAGAACTGGGAGTTGCTGCTGGATGAATTTGCTGGCAAGCCCACGGGTTTGCAATACTATAGCCACCCCGAACTCCGTCTTGTTCTGTGGCAGTGGCAATTGTTAAGCGTGAAGTTTACGCCGCCGGTTATCAAGCACGACGACGAAATTCCTGACCAGGAAGCGTTGCCGAGTCGTGGCGGTGGCGTACGAAGGGCACTTCAGGGGCGAGCTGCAGGAGTTATGATCCGCGGAACTGCCGCACCGGCCCCCGTAGCCGCCATGGCTGTAGCCGATGCTTCCACCGAGTCGGCATCAAGTAAAAAACAGTTAAATGAAGTCGTAGTAACTGATTTAGGAGCACCGCAACAACCCAAAACCTCAGACCTCGCTACCGTACCCGTCCGCTCCGACTTCCGCGAAACGGCCCTGTGGGCACCCGCCGTGCGCACCAACGACCAAGGCGAAGTGGTGCTGGAATTTCAGATGCCCGAGGCCGTGACCCGCTGGCAGCTGCTCACGCTGGCGCACACGCCCGATTTGCAAACCGGCATGCTGGCGCGGCAGCTCGTTACGCAAAAGCAGCTGATGGTAACGCCCAATGCCCCGCGCTTCTTCCGCGAAGGCGACCAGCTGCGCCTCACGGCCAAAATCAGCAACCTCACCGGCAAAGCCCTAGGTGGCACGGCCCAACTCATCTTGTTGGATGCCCGCACCAATCAGCCCATAGCCAAGCAACTGCTGCGCGGCAAAGCCCAAACGAAGTTTAAGGCAGCCGCCAACCAGAGCACCACGGTAGGGTGGGAGCTGAGCATTCCGGCCGGCCTCGAGGCCGTAACCTACCGCGTGGTGGCGCAAGCCAAAAACTACTCCGATGGCGAGGAAAACACCCTGCCCGTGCTGCCCAACCGCCTGCTCGTAACGGAGGCGCTGCCGCTTACCGTGCGCGGCAACTCGGTGCGCGAGTTTGAGCTGAAGAAGCTGACCAGCACCACCTCGGCCACGCGCCAAAACCAGAGCCTCACGCTGGAGCTAACCAGCAACCCGGCCTGGTACGCCGTGCAGAGCTTGCCCTACCTGATGGAGTACCCCTACGAGTGCTCCGAGCAGGTTTTCTCGCGCCTCTACGCCAATACGCTTGCCGCCCGCATTGTGCAGCAAAATCCGCGCATCCGGCCCGTACTGGAAGAGTGGAAGCGCGCCGTTGCCAGCGGCGACCCGAACGCGCTGCGCTCCAAGCTCGAGCAAAACCAGGAGCTGAAAGCCCTGCTGCTGCAGGAAACGCCGTGGGTGCGCGAGGGGCAGTCGGACACGGAGCGCATGCGCCGCTTGGGCGAGTTGTTCGACGAGCCGCGCCTGCAAGCCGAAACCCAGCGCGCCGCCCAAAAGCTCCAGGAGCTGCAAAGCCCCAGCGGGGCCTTCCCGTGGTTTAAGCAAATGCCCGACAACCGCTACATCACGCAAGTGGTGGTGGCCGGCTTTGGTCGCCTGCGCCGCTTAGGTGCTTTCGATGCCTTGCAGGATGCCCGCACCGCCGACATGCTGCGCCGCGCCGTGGCTTACCTCGACCGCGAACTAGCCGACGACTACGCCCAGCTGCGGCGGCAAAAAGGCGTAAAACTCACCGACGACCACCTAGCCGACGCCACGTTGCAGGCGCTCTACGCCCGCTCGTTTTGGGCGGCCGAGCTGCCCGTACCCGCCGAGGCCAAACCGGCCTACGACTACTACCGCGAGCAAACCGCCAAGTACTGGCCCAAGCGCAACCGCTACCTGCAAGGCTTTGCCGCCATAGTGCTGCACCGCAACGGCCAGGCCAAGTCCGCCCGCGAGGTGGTAGAGGCGCTGCGCCAAAACGCCCTCCGCTCCGACGAGCTCGGCATGTACTGGAAAGACGTGCAGCCGGGCTTCTACTGGCAACAGGCACCCACCGAAACCCAGGCGCAGCTAATCGAGGTGTTCAGCGAAGTAGCCCAAGATCAGCCGTCGGTGGAGGAAATGCAGCTGTGGCTGCTGGCGCACAAGCGCACCCACAACTGGGAAAGCACCCGCGCCACCGCCGATGCCTGCTACGCGCTGCTGCTGCAAGGCGGGCGCAACTGGCTCGAGCCCGCGCAGCCGCTGCAGGTTTCCCTAGGTGCGCAGGGCATCAACACCAGCCAAGGAGCCGAGGCTGGCACCGGTTACCTCAAGCGCAGCTACCCAGCCGCCGAGGTAAAGCCGGCCCTGGGCAAAGTGCGCGTGCAGAAAACCGACGCCGGTGTGGCGTGGGGCGCGCTGTACTGGCAGTACTTCGAGCGACCCGATAAGATTACGCAGGCCGATAAAGCGCCCATTACGCTCACGCGCCAGCTCTTCCGCGAAACACCGAGCAACAACGGCCCGGTACTGGCGCCCATGCAAGCCAATGCCCCACTGCGGGTAGGCGAAGTGCTGGTGGTGCGCCTGGTGCTGAAAACCGACCGCGAGCTAGAGTTTGTGCACCTGAAAGATACCCGCGCCGCGGGCCTCGAGCTGATTGGCCAAACCTCGGGCTACCGCTACCAGCAAGGCCTCGGCTACTACGAGAGCCCGCGCGATGCCGCCACCAACTTCTTCCTGGACGTGCTGCCCCGCGGCACGCACGTGTTCGAGTACCGCTTGCGCGCGGCCCAGGCCGGCGACTTCTCGTCGGGCATTAGCCAGGTGCAGTGCCTTTACGCGCCGGAATTCACCAGCCACTCGGCCGGTCAGCGCCTGCGCATCGGGGCGCAATAACCAGGGCCGCCTAGGGCACTGGGTAGCTACGCAGCAACCAACTGCCGGCTATGTCGGCAGCTGGTTGCTGCGTAGCTACCGGCGCGCGCCCGCCTTCGGTGGTACATGTGGTGCCCAAAAAACCTCGGACATGAGTTGTTTCCGCGCTGCTGAGCCAAGCCCTGTTTGGGCAAGAGCCGCGAAGTACCTATAGGTTAAACAAAGCCGTTTTTCAGCGTTTAGGCGGCATATCTTAGCTCGACTATAATAAGTAGGCGGGCTGCGGCGTTTTTCACCTTTCCAGGAATAAAATGGCCGCTAAGATGCTATTCAGCAGAGGTTTTGCCTCTTTCCAAGATGCGTGGTATTTTTGCGCCCCGGTTGATTTTTTGGACTGAGAGGATTGCTGATGATACGAACCGCTTTACTTACGGCTGCCCTGGCCGCTCTTGCGCTGACTACCCAGGCCCAACAAGGGCGCCGTTCGGCCGTTTCGCACGCCAAGCAGCCCGATACGGCCGGCAAAGTAGCCGTACCCGTGGGCCCCGTGTTACCCGGCGAGGAAACCCTTTCGGCCCAGGAGCGCGCCGAGCGTACTTTCCTGATGCCGGTGCGCAAAAAGATGCCCTCGGCCGTGCGCCCCGGCGCCGCCCCGCGCCCCCAACTCGACCCCGCCAGCGCCGATGCCGTAGCCATTGGCCCGCCCACGGCCGAAGAGGCAGCCGAAGAAGCCGCCAGCAAGGCCGAGGCTGCTAAAACCACCGCTGCGCGTTCGTCTCGCTCACGGAGCAGCAGCGCCCGGCGCAGCAGCAGCTCGCGCAGCCGGAGCAGCAGCAAAAAGAGCTCTTCGGCGCGGCGCGGCACGGCCAGCAAAAAGAAGAGCACAGCCAAGAAAAGCACCAGCAAATCCTCGGCCGCCAAAAAGAAAACTTCCTCGCGCCGCCGGCGCTAGCACCCCAGGCCATCAACAAAAAAGCACCGCCCGTTGGCGGTGCTTTTTTGTTGATGGCCT
Organism: Hymenobacter oligotrophus; assembly: GCF_003574965.1. NCBI lineage: Bacteria > Pseudomonadati > Bacteroidota > Cytophagia > Cytophagales > Hymenobacteraceae > Hymenobacter > Hymenobacter oligotrophus. The sequence continues at coordinate 3,970,232 of NZ_CP032317.1, forward strand.
GGGACCAACGGGCAACGGCACCTAGGGCTAGGCGTTTTGCGGCATTAGGCGCACCACCAACCCATCGAGGCGGGACGTAATGCGGATTTGGCACGACAAGCGGCTGCCGCTCGACATAATGGGCAACGATTCGAGCATGGCCATTTCGTCGTCGCCGGGCTCGGGCAGCTCGGGGCCGGCCAGCACCTCCACGTGGCAGGTACCGCACAGGGCCATGCCGCCGCAAGTAGCCTGAATATCATAGCCCGAGGCTTTCATTACCTCCATCAGGCTCAGGCTCATGTCGGTAGGGGCTACCAGCTCGGTACGCTGGCCTGGGGCGTCCTCAACGTATACGCGTACTTCGGTAATATCTTCCAGGCTCATAGCAAGAGTTCTTGGTTGTCAGTTGCGAGTTGTTGGGCTTGGCAATTGGCCCAACGGCGGTGCGAAAAAACGCAAAAACCGGGAGCCAATCTGCATTGGCTCCCGGTTCTTGCGCATCAGCCCGGTAAGCTGACAACTAACAACTGATAACTGACAACCGATTTACAACGTGGGTACGCCGTTTACGGTGGTGTACTTCAGCACGTACTTTTTGTCGGGGTACATGTATTTGTAGGCTCCTTGCGCCATCAGGGCCGCTTCGTGGAAGCCGCACAAAATCAGCTTCAGCTTGCCGGGGTAGGTGTTGATGTCGCCGATGGCGTACACGCCGGGTACCGAGGTAGAATAGTCGAGGGTGTTCACCTTCACGGCGTCGTCTTCGAGCTCCAGGCCCCACTCGCCAATCGGGCCGAGCTTGGGCGTGAGGCCAAACAGCGGAATAAAGCTATCGACGGTGATGGTGTTGGTGCTGCCGTCGTTGGCCGTGATGGTAACGGCCTCCAACTGCTCCTGGCCGTGCACGTGCGTCACGTTGCTGCTGAGCACCAGGTTTACCTTGCCGGCTTCGTGCAGGGCTTTTACTTTCTCGGCCGAGTCGGCGGCACCGCGGAAAGTGGTGCCGCGGTGCACCAGCGTAACCTCCTTAGCCACGTTGGCCAGGAAGATCGTCCAGTCGAGGGCCGAGTCGCCGCCGCCGGCAATCACGATGCGCTGGTCGCGGAAGGTTTCGGGGTCGCGCACCATGTAGTACACGCCCTTGCCGCCTTCGTACTTCTCTAGTTCCTCGATGGCGGGCTTGCGGGGCTCAAACGAACCTAGGCCGCCGGCAATGGCAATGGCTTTGCAGCGAATCTCGGTGCCGTCGGTGGTGGTCAGCACAAAGGAGCCGTCCTCCAGCTTCTCGAACGACTCAACCCGTTCGCCCAGCGTGAAGGTGGGGTGGAAGGGCTCGATCTGGCGCATGAGGTTTTGCACCAAGTCGCCGGCCAGTACCTCGGGGTAGCCCGGAATGTCGTAAATGGGTTTCTTCGGGTAGATTTCCGACAGCTGCCCGCCTACTTGCGGCAGGGCGTCGACTACGTGGCAGCGGAGCTTAAGCAAACCGGCTTCGAAGACGGCAAACAGCCCCACGGGGCCGGCGCCGATGATGCAGATGTCAGTGGAAATGGTAGCGTGCATTACGGAGGTAAAACAATCAGCAAAGGCCACCGCGGCCGGCGGTTGCCCGTTTGTATCTGGTAGATAACCAATGCCAAGGGCAAGAGGTTGCCGCTCGTGCAAAAACGGTGCGCAAAGGTACGGCGCTTCGGTTAAAACATAGTGCCCTAGGTATAAACATGCTGGCGGCCGGCGGGGTCCAAACGCACCACGGGCGGGCGCACCTAGGTGCGCCCGCCCGTGGGCTGGGATGAGAGCTGAAGGGCTAGCGCGCTAATCCTGCAACTCCACGCGTACAAACGTGCTTTGCTTGCCCGTAACGAGGCGCGCAATGTAGAGGCCGCCGCGCAGTTTTTGCTTGGCAAACTCGTAGCGGTACTGCTGGCCCACGCGGCCTTCGCCTTCGGCCAGCACGCGCACCACGCGGCCTTGCATGTCAATCACCTCGAGGCGGAACGGCCCGTTTTGCGGCACCTCGAACGAGAAGGTGGTGCGGCTGCCGGCGGGGTTGGGGGCAGCCGTGAGCACGGCGGCGGCCGGTGCGGCAGGCGCGGCCTGCGCTACCTCGGCGCCGCACACGCCCAGCTTGTCGCCGTGGGCCAGGTGGTCGGTGGCACCTAGGGCATCCACGCACAGGGTGCGGCCGTTGTGGCACACCTGCACCTTGTCGTTTTTGTTGCCGCAGCGCATATCCAGCACCGTAATGGTTACCTGCGCGGTTTCCACGCACTGGTTTTTATCGGTGGCGGTTACGGTAAAGGTGTAAGTGCCAGCCTGGGTGGGCGTAAAGACGGTTTTGGCTTCGGTAGGCATGCTTAGGCCCGTAGCCGGCGCCCAGCGGTACTGCTCGAAGTCGGCGCTGCGAGCGAGCAGCGTTACGCTTTGCGGGCCGTAGCCCAGCACAATGGTGGTAGCGGGCTGACCAGTGCGTTCGGCCGAGTAAGTCGGAATCACATCAATGGTGGGGGCCACGCAGGCGTACATCGGCGGCAAGTCAAACGCTTCTACTTGGTCGAGGCGGCTGGTGTTCAGGCCTTGCTTGGCGCTGAAACCCAGGCCGCGGCGAGCAAACACCTGCCAGATCAGCTTCTGGTTTTTGCCGCCGTAGCGCAGCTGATCGGCTTTCAGGATGGCGTCGCGGGCATCCACAAAGCCGGGGCTACACGGTTGCAGCTTCAGCCCGTCGATTACCAAGAACATGGCCATGTTGTTGCCGCCGGTGCCGGTGTGCAGGTTCGCATCAAAGCCGTAGCGCTCCACAAACGCCCAGGTCATGTCCCAGAGCATAGTGGCCCACACAAAGCCCACGCCGTGCGGCTGCGATATGGCCGGGTTGTTGGTGGCGGCGTATGTAAAGTTGTTGATGGCAAAATCGGTGCTGTAGGGTGCCGGCCGAATGCCGCGGGCCGTGGTGGGCTGGCCCTGGGCATAGGTGCCAATGCCGCGCACTTTGCCGCCCTTGTCGCCGGGCTTCATGGTCAGCATCAGGCCAAACCAGTCGCTCCAGCCTTCGCCGGCTTGCTCGGCGTTGTTGAGGCAGCTCGAGGTAAGGCGGCCGCCCGTCAGGCGCGTCGAAATGCCGTGGCCGTACTCGTGGGCGATGATGCCGTTGTCGAAGTCGCCGTCGATTTCGGGGCCCGCGCCGGCGTTTTTCAGCGCCACTTCCACGGACGTGCCGGTATCAAGCAGCGCGCGCAGGGTAGCGCCGTCTTGTTGGCTGATCATCAGGGCCGGAATGGTTACCGGAGCTGCGGGCGTGCCGCCCATCACGATGGGGGCTCCCGGTGCGTTGTTAATTACCACCACGGCGCGCGCGCCGGCTTGCTGCGCGTTCAGGGCTTTAAGCCAGAAGTCGCAGCCGCCGCGGTACACCACCGCAATGTTGTTGGCTACGGCTTCGGGGTTGCTTAGGGCCGAGCAGCCTTGCTCGCTGATGCCGGTGGCGGTGGCCACAAGCACCAAGCGGCCTACGAGCGGTGTGGCGGTAAGCGGCTTGCTGAAAGCGGCCTCCACGGCCGGGTAAGTGGCCGCAACGCGGGCCGGGGCGGTTACCCGAAACATTTCGCGGTCGGGGATGCCACTCCACAGGTACATCTGCATGCGGGGCCGGAACCCGTCGATGGGCGTGAAGAAGTTGGCGTTGTTGCGCGTGGTGGCAATGGTGCGGCTGTCTTGGGCTTCGGCGCGCACATCGTCGTTGGCGCCGGGTGCGCCGCTGTAGTTCGTCACCTGAAAGTTACCGCTGGCTTCGTCGAACCCGTAGCGCTGCCACACGTCGTGCATCATGTTGTTCAGGTAGAACAAGTTGGTGATGGCCGCGTCGCGGTATTCGGCGGGCTGCTTGCTGAAGTCGACGGGGTAATCGAACAGCAAAGCGGGGCCGGCGTTGGGGCTGTAGTTGAGCGCGCCGTTGTTGTTGTTGGTGGGGTCTTCGTAGGCGTGCACGTTGTTGCCGCGCGTGGTGGTGTGCTCAGGCCCGGCTTGTCCGTTGGTATCGTGCCAGCCATAGGGCGAGGCTACGGCATCGGCCGTGGTGCCGCTCACGTACGCGCGCGGGCCGTGGCTGGGGCTTTCGGCGGGCAGCGCAAACACGTGGTAGGCGTTGCTGGTGGGGGCGGCATAGGGCGCTTGCGCGGCGGCCGGTTGCGGGGTAAAGGGCGCCAGCAGCGGGTGCCGCTCGTTTAGGGCCACGCCGCCGGGGCCGTCGTTGTCGAACTCGCAGTGGGTTACCAGGTTGTTTTTATCGAGCACTTCGCCCGAGCTGGCATCGAGCCGAATGTTCCAGCAGTTCAGGGCGCTTAGCTCGTAAATGGTTACCTCCCAAGCCAGGCGGAGCGTGCCGTCGGGCAGGGGTTGGTACACCAGTTTGGCCGTAATGGGCTCGAGCGAAATGCCGGCAGTGCCAAACACGGTGCTGCGGTCGGCCTCGGTGCTGCGGCTGCGCGCAGCCAAAGCGCCCTTCGGGCTCAGCCCTAGGTGCCGGGCGGCCGCGGCCACGGCGGCATCGGCCGTGAGCGTGGTGCTGCCGGCCTTGGCGCGCCGGCCCAGGTTGTTGTAAAAGCGGTTGGCCACGTGCAGTACCTCGTCGGTACGGCTGGTGTTCACGGTGCTGATGGCGTTGTGAATTTCGATGCCGCGGTAGCGCTGCTGCACGTACAGGTGCCGCATGCCGTTGTGCTTGCTTTCGGCCTCGCTGCTGATTACCAGGTTGCTGAGGTCGTCGTCGGCCATTTGCAGGGCCTTTTGCTGCTGCCGCAGCTGCTGGGCCACGCGGGTGGGCACGGCTTGGTTGCGGCCTTCGGGCCGGGTTTGCGCGAAACCGGCAGCGCCAGCCAGCAGCGCCGCCGATAACAGCAAGGGCCGCCCTAGGGTAAGTAGATGGTTTGGCATAGAATAGTGGGTAAAGCGGTTATTGATGAGGTAATATATTTATATTATAGTTACATTGTATATAATTTAAATTATATTCATACGTCCCGTTAATAGTGCTATTGTCGGGCTCACGCTCAAAAAAGCCTCACAACCACCTAGGGCGCCGGCTTACCAAATTGGGTTGCCAGTGGTGTATAATGCTTGTCCGGCCACACCGGGTTTGGGGCTGGGCACAAAAGCAACGGCCGGTGCAAGCCAAGCCCGCACCGGCCGTTGCCAGTATGCCGTGGTAGCCTAACGGCCGCGGCCGTAGCGCTCAAAATCATCGTCTTCGCCGTATGAGTCGCGGCCGCGGCGGCTACCGTAGCTGCTGCCGCTGCGGCCGTAGTCGTCGTCGAGGCTACCCGAAAACTCGTTGCCAAACGACGAGCCGTACATCGAGGCATCGTACGAACCGTAGTTGGAGCCGTAGTTCAAGTTGTTGCGGCCCATGTCGCCCGTGCTGCCCGCGCCGCTCATGCCGGCCCCGCGGTGGCTGCCGCCGCGGTAGTTGTCGGTGTTGTCGTAGCTATTGCGGTTGCCCATGCTGCCGAGGTGGCGGTCCATGTCGCGGCTAAACGACTGGTCGCGGCCGCCCATGCCCATGCTGCCGCGGCCCGACGCTGAGCCGTAGTTGCTGCTGCCGTAGCCATCGTAGTCGGAATTATCGCCGCCGCGGCCCATGCTGCCGCGGTTCATGGCGTTGCCACCGCCGTAGCCGCCCGGGTGGCGGTTGTTGCCGAAATCATTGTCGTCGTACCTCGACGAAAAAGTACCACCCGAGTAGCTACCGCGGTCCTGCATGCCGTAGCCGCGCGAGTCGTCGTCCATGCGGCCCGTCGCGTCGCCCATTCCAAAGTCCGAGCGGCCGCCGTAGCCTTGCGCACCGCCTATGCCGCCGCTCATGTCGCGGCCGCCGCGGTAGTCGTCGTAGCCGGAACCCATACTCATTCCGTAGCCTCGCTGCTCGCGCATCGAGTTGCCTTGCCTCGAGTGCATGTCGCCGCGCGAGTCGCTGTAGTCTGCGCCGCGCCCGTAGCTGCTCCGGCCTTGCAAATCGCGGTTGCTGCCCGAGTACGGGTTGCGGTTCCGGCTATCGTATCGGTCGTCGTCGCGGTACTGATTTTGATTTGCCATGGTACAAAAGGGTTTTGGTTTGGCCTTGTTGTACCGCTGCCCAAATCGAAAGGTTACCCACTGGAGTCAAGCGTAAGGGTACTATTGTTTAGCTTGTTACCTGTAATTTGCTGGCTCGCAAAAGCTTTGGTGCGCGCAGTGGTTGGCGCAGATGAGTCAGCCTAGGTTTAGGTGATAACAGCACGCGTTGGTACGTAGTACCAGCCAATATTGAAAGCTTCTGCGAGGGGCTTGCGGCGGGGTGTAGGCCGCATTGGTAATGTTACGATAATGTTACCTACTTTTGCCGGCATGAGACCCAAGCGAACATCCGAGTTGCCGCCGCGCATTCAGGGTATGCTTGATAAGCTGCTGCTTGCCGCGCTTATAGTATTGGTACTCATAAGCATGCGTTCGTGCGTGCGCAACGTAGCCGATGCCATCGGCCTAAGTACCCTTACGGCCTCCGAAAACCAGGCACGCGAACGGTCGCACCTGTCGTCGGACTAAGCCTCAGGCCGCTACCCTACGAAACGAGGCGGCGTTTGCTTACGCCGATGCGGTACCGATTACAGTTGGATTCGCACAACCCAAGTGCGAAATGCAATTTCATCTTGCTTCCATCACTATATTGCTTGCCTTCTATATAATTAGGCATGAAGCAAGCTGTACCCTGTTGGTTGCTGTTGATGACGCTTATGGTGTTTGGCGCACCGGCGTGGGCCCAAAGCCCGCAAACGCCGGCCCTGCGACGCGCACTGGCGCAAGCCACCTCCGACACCGCCCGGGTGCTGTTGCTGGCCGATTTAAGTGCTTCGTACCGGTATTCTGATTTCGACTCGGTGCAGCACTTTGCCAAGCAAGGATTGCAATTGGCTCGGCGCATCGGCTACACCAAAGGCGAGGGGCGCTGCTTGTCGCGCATTGGCATTCTGATGGGCGAACGGGGCAACCTTCCGCAGGCCTTGCGCACCGATTTGCAGGCACTGCAACTCAACGAAGAAAGCCACGACCTGGAAGGAACCGCGCGCACGCTCAACCAAACCGGCCTGCTGTATTTTGCCCTCGACGATTTTCGCCCTTCGATTGCGTACTACTTGCGGGCCAAGCGCATCTACGAGCAAGCCGGCGTAACCGACGACTCCCAGCTGGCCAGCGTGTTCACGAACCTAGGCGCCAGCTACGAGGGCCTGGGAATGCTCGACTCGGCCGTGTACTACCTCAACATGGCCTACACCCGCACGCGCAATTCGCGCAACGTGCGCACCAGTTGCTGGGGCAACCCTGCGCCCTACGTGCTGCGCGAGCTGGGCTTGCTGCAGGTAGCACTGGGCCACGATGCCGCCGCCATGGCTTATTACCACCGCAGTGCCCGCGCCGCCCGCCCCGAAAACGACCGACGCAGCCTGTGTCGCACTTTTCAGTACCTGGCCGAGCTGTACAAGCAACGCCAGCAAACCGATTCCAGCATTTACTACGCCCGCCAAGCCCTGGTTGTGGGGCAGTCGTTGCCGTTTGTGGTGGGCGTGGCGCGCACCAGTTCGTTGCTGGCCGATGCCTTTGAGGCCCGTGGCCAGCGCGACAGCACCCTGAAGTACCTGTGCATCAAGCAGCAGGCCGAAGATAGCCTTTACAACCCCCAGCGTATTAAACAGCTTGATGCCATTGGTTTTGCCGAGCAACAACGCTTGCGCACCCTGGAGCATGAGCGCCAGCATTACCGCCAGCAAGGGCGCACCTATGCCATGCTTACGGGTCTGGGCGCCCTTGGGCTGCTGGCCTTGCTGCAGTGGCGCAACATCCGGCGGCAGCGCAGCACCAACGCGCGCCTCAGCGTGCTCAACCGCCAGGTAACTCAGCAGAAGGAGGAGCTCACCAACCAACGCGACCAGCTGGGCACCATGCTGCACGAGCTGAAAACCACGCAAAGCCAATTGGTAATGCGCGAAAAAATGGCCTCGCTGGGCGAGCTAATGGCCGGCGTGGCCTTTGAAGTGCAGGTGCCCATGAAGCAAATCCGGAACCTGGCGGGCGTAAATCAGCAGCTGCTGGCCGAGTTGAAAGCCGAGCTAACGCAGCTGCCCGTGGCGCACCACGAGCTGGCGCACCTCTACGACCCGCTCAACGCCCTAGGTCTCAACCACGCCAAAACGGAGCAGGCCAGCCAACGGGCCGATTCTATTGTGCGCGGCATGCTGGAGTACGCGAGCAGCAGCCCGGCGCCGCGCCAACTCACCGAGCTTAATACCTTCGTGGAAGACTACCTCCGCCTGACGTACCACGACGTCCGCGTCAAAAACAAAAACTTTCATGCCGCGCTGCTGCCCCGGCTCGATGCGGCCGCTGGCAGCCTAAGCGTGGTGCGCCACGACCTAGGGCGCGTGCTGATTTCGTTGTTTACGCACGCTTTCAACGCTGTGCAGCAGCGCTTGCTGCTGGCCGAAGAGGAGTTCGTGCCGCAGGTGATGGTAAGTACGCTCCGCACCGAGGAACACGTGGAAATCCGCATCCGCGACAACGGTATGGGCTTGCCCGAAGCGGCGCAAGCGGCCGTGTTCGAGCGGTTTCTGGCGCCCGCAGCCGCCACCGAGCACGCCAACTTAAGCCTTTCGCTGAGCCACGATTTGATCGTGCACGGCCACCAGGGCACCCTCACCATCAGCAGCGAAGAGGGCCACGGCACCGATTACTTGGTTACGCTGCCCTTGCACGTGCACAAGCAGCCCACCGACCTAGGGGTAGCGTACGCCTAAGCGCTGCCGATGCACCCGCGCAGCCAGCCGCGCAGAACCGATTACCCCAGAAACGCAGAAGGATAGGCACAAAACAAAAACGCCCTCGGCGCGGTGCCAAGGGCGTTTTCTGTGGTCGCGTAGGGAGTCGAACCCCAAACCTCCTGATTCGTAGTCAGGTGCTCTATCCAGTTGAGCTACGCGACCGTTTTTTGTTTTGGTGCTGCAAAGATAGGTCGTCTTTTTCGGCATCTGCAAGTGTTACGCGAATATTTCCGGGCGGAGGGCTTTGCGGCAACGGCAAGCAGCTGAAAGTCAGGCCGAATTTTTTTGCGTTTTTTTCAGGGCGCGTTTCAAGGCGCGGTCGAAAAGCCAGTACAGGCCAAACACCGATACGGCAATGAGGCCGGCCACAAGCAGCTTGCCGGCCGTGCCGCTGTCGGGGTCGCGTACCAGGGCCACCACATCCTGGGCTTTGGTGCCGAGCCAGTAGAAAAACATGCTGCGCGGGAGCATGCCCAGCACCGAGGCCGACAAAAATCGTTTCTTCTCGACGCGCATTACCGTGAGCACAAACGTCATGAGGGCAAACGGCAGCACTGGCGAGATGCGCGTAAGCAAAATCAGTTGCCAGCTTTCGTGCTTCAGCTCCTGCATCACGGCGTCGGCTTTCGGAAAGTGGTGCAGAAAGCGCATCATCTTGCCGTGGTCGAGGCGAGAGGCCACGGTGTAGCCCACCATGGCCGCCAGCATGTAGCTCAGCACCATGCCCGGAAAGCCCCACCAACCTAGGTAAAACCCCGTGACCAAAGCCACAAAGGTGGTTGGCGTAAGGGCAAACGCCATGGTAAAGGCAATTACGGCGAAGTACAGCAGGATTTGCCAGGCCGTGAGGTGCTGCAGCAGTTGCTGGTTTTGGTAAAGCACCCACGAAAGCGACGAGCTGCCCACTACCGGCAAGGCCACCAGCAGCCCCATCGAAAATAAAGTGGAAAAGTTGGTGCGGAGCAGTTCGCGGAAGATGCGCATAGGCCACTAATAAAAGCACGGACCGGGGTGCTGGCCGGTCCGTGCTCAACAAAACGTAATCAACTGAAAAAAGTCGAGGCGCACGGGTTTGCCTGGCATGCTGCCGGTGCTGGCTTCGGCACGGGCCGGTTGCGCGCCGCGAAAGTAGCCAAATTGCACAGCGGCGTTGGCGGGCGAGGGTAGTGGAGCTGGATGCGCCCACGGGGCGTTTTGCGGGTCTGTTATCTTTGCCGGTGGGTGCGCCGCGTTGCATCCACTTATTCGTACTGGGTATCATGTTTTCAACGCAACAGAAGGCGCTATTCCTGCTTTTCTACATACTGCTGATGTTGGCGGTGCCGCACGCCGGGTTCAAGGGCGATGTGGATTGCTGGGCGCGCTGGTCGGATAACATCCTGAAGGAAGGACTGCCCAACCTCTACCAGTACCCCGATGTCAACTACAACCCCCTGTACCCCTACGTGCTGTGGGCGTATTCCAAGCTGATGGGCACGCATGAGAAAATCATGCACTACCCCAACGCGCTGAAATACTTTACGCTGCTGTTCGATTTTGCCGGCGCGTTTGCGGCCGTGTCGTTGGTGAAGGGGCAAGAGCGGCGGTTCATGCTGGCGCTGTTGCTGCTGTTCAACGCGGGGTACATGTACAACACCTTGGTGTGGGAGCAGATCGATGCCATTTACACCTTTTTCGGTTTTGTGGCCGTGCTGCTAGCCCTGCGAGGCAATACCATTTTCAGCGTGGTGTGCTTCCTGCTGGCCCTGAATACCAAAGCCCAGGCTATTATTTTTCTGCCGCCGTTGCTGCTGCTTTGGCTGCCGCAGTGGCTGCGCGCCGCGCGCCGGCAAGTGGTGCCGGCATTGGGCATTGCGGTGGCGCTGCAGGTGCTTATCCTGACGCCGTTCATTTGGTTCGGGAGCATAAACTACGGCCCGCGCATCGCCTACATCAACCTGCACGCCGCCGATATGTACCCGCATTTGTACATGGGCGCCTGTAACTTATGGACGATCATCGCGCCCGACAGCCCGCTGAAGGTAGTGGAAAACTGGACCGACCTGGCCGTGGCGCACGGCCTTACGTACCGCCAGTGGGGCATGCTGATGTTCATGGGGGCCTCGGCGGTGGCGCTGTTGCCGTTGCTGGTACTGGCTTGGCGCAGTTGGCGCGCCAACCGGCGACCCGAGCGCGCGGAGCTGGCGTTGGTGCTGCTTAGCTTCGGCATCATACCGCTGCTGGCTACCTACTTCAACACCCAAATGCACGAGCGGTACTGGCACCCGGCCGTGCTGTTTTTGGCGGCGTACGGTTTTCTCACGCGCCGGTACTGGCTGTACGTGCTGCTTTCGGCGGCGTACTTTCTGCAGCTCGAAACCATTATGCAGTACCTGAAACTCAAAAAGTACACGGTGCTGCTGTTCGATAAGTACTTTATTGCCGGCCTGTTTACGCTGCTGGTACTGGGGGCTATGGTTGAGCTGTATTGGCAAGCCCTGCGCACGTTGCGCGCCGCCGCGCCGCCCGCCGCTACCGATGCCACCACCCCGGGTGCACCGGTGCTGGCCACGCCTTCGTTTACTTAAACCTAGGGCCCTCGGGCCAACGAGCCGTACCGAAACGTACTAGAATAAGCGCAGCAGGCCCGCAACGCGTTGCGGACCTGCTGTTTGGCAAACGGGGTCCGGGCACCTAGGCGTTGTCGGCAACGGCGGCTCCTGCGTTTAAGGTTGTCTGGTTTAACTTTGACGGGCCGCAGCCCCGCGGCCCTGTATCTGCAGCACTAGCGCATGAAATTCGGAACGAAAGCCATCCACGCCGGCGTGCACCCCGACCCAACCACGGGGGCCATCATGACGCCGATTTACCAAACCTCGACCTACGTGCAACGCTCGCCCGGCGACCACAAAGGGTTTGAGTACTCCCGCACGCACAACCCCACCCGCACGCAACTGCAGGATGCTCTGGCTGCGCTCGAGAACGGCCAGCACGGCTTGTGCTTTGCCACCGGCATGGCCGCCATCGATGCGATAGTGAAGCTGCTGGAGCCCGGCGACGAAGTAGTAGCCACCAACGACCTGTACGGCGGCTCGTACCGCATCTTCACCAAAATTTTCGCCAAGTACGGCTTGGTGTTCAAGTTCGTGCCGATGCACGACGTACAGGCCGTGCGCGCCGCCATGACGGAGCGCACCAAGCTGGTATGGGCCGAAACCCCCACCAACCCGCTGCTGCACATCATCGACATCAAGGCCATGGCCGAGGTGGCGCACGAGTTCGGCGCGTTGCTGGTGGTGGATAACACCTTTGCCACCCCGTACCTGCAAACTCCCCTCGACCTAGGCGCCGACGTGGTGATGCACTCGCTCACGAAATACATGGGCGGCCACTCCGACGTGGTAATGGGCGCCCTGATCGTGAAAGACGACGAGCTGCACCAGCGCCTGGCCTTTATCCAGAACGCCTCGGGTGGCACGCCCGGCCCGCAAGATTGCTTTTTGGTCTTGCGTGGCCTGAAAACCCTGCACGTGCGCATGCAGCGCCACTGCGAAAACGGCCGCGCCGTGGCCGAGTTTCTGCGGCAGCACCCGCGCGTGGGGCAGGTGTACTGGCCTGGCCTGGAGTCGCACCCCAACCACCAGGTGGCCCGCCAGCAAATGCGCGATTTCGGCGGCATGATTTCCTTCGTGCTGAAGGATGATAAAGTGGAGGATGCCGTACGGGTGCTCGAAAAATTCCAGCTGTTTTCGCTGGCCGAGAGCCTAGGTGGCGTAGAGAGCCTGAGCGGCCACCCCGCCACCATGACGCACGCCAGCATCCCGGCCGAAGAGCGTCGCAAAGCCGGCCTGTCCGATTCGCTGATTCGCCTGTCGGTAGGCATCGAAGACGCCGAAGACTTGATTGAAGACCTAGCCCAAGCCTTGGACTAGCCCCAGGTGCTGCGAGCTGATAAGCTCGCAGACAGCAACAAAAAGCCGATGCTCGCTCCGAGCATCGGCTTTTTGCTTTTCGGCGGACCGCTACTTGGCCGGCGTCGAGTTCGACTCGAGCATTTGAAACAGCTCGTCGAGCTTGGGCGTGAGGATAATTTCGGTGCGGCGGTTCAGGGCCTTGTTTTGGGGCGAGTCGTTTTTGGCTACGGGCACGTACTGCGAACGACCCGAGGCGGTTACGCGCTCCGGCTGCACGCCGCCTACGGTTAGCAGGCGAGCAATTTCGGTAGCGCGGAGGGCCGAAAGGTCCCAGTTATCGGCCATGCCGGCGGTGCCTTTCAGGATAGGTACGTTGTCGGTGTGGCCTTCCACTACCACGTTCACGTCGCGCTGCTCTTTCAGCACGCCGGCCAGCTTGGTAAGCGCCTCTTGGCCCTTCGGATCGACTTTGGTAGAACCCGACTTAAATAGGAGTTGCTCCGATAGCGACACGTACACCTTGCCGTCTTTTACTTGCACCTGCAAGTCGCTTGCCTTGAACGAGAGCAAAGCGTTGCTCACTTTGGCTTTAAGCGCGTTTACGGCCGCATCCTTCTCCGCCAAGGCTTTTTCCAATTCGGCCAGCTTCGCCTCGCGCGACTTCACATCGGCGGCCAGTTTGTCGATTTCGTTGCGGCTCTTGTTGAGGTTGTTGGCTAGGTCGCCCAGCTCGGCTTCGCGGCGGGCCAGGTCTTGCGCTACTTTTTGGTAATCGGCGTTTTTGTTGGCCAGTACCTTCTCGTTGTTTTTTAGCAGCTTGTCGTAGGTGTCGCTCAGCTCGCGGTACAAGCCCTGGGTGCGGCGCAAAATGGTGCCGGTTTGGGCCGAGTCGTTTACGAGGCGCTTGTTTTCGAGGCGCAACGCGCTCAGTTCTTCGTTGGCTTTTTTCAGCTCGGCTACGGCTTCGCGGGCCTGGCGCTCGGCCGATTCGCGGGCTTGTTCGGTGGCCTCGTGGCGGGCCTTCAGGTCGTCAAACTTTTTGGAGGCCACGCAGCCGGGCAGCGCCGTGCTGGCTACCACAAAGGCCGCCAGCAGCAGGGGGGAGGTTGACTTCTTCACAGACAAAATTGGGCAAAACACGTGGGCTAGCAAGCCGCACATACGGCCGTGGCAAGGTAACCTTTTAGCGGCAGCCGGCTTTCATGCAAGGCACTAATTAATGCGCTCAGCAGGTGCCCGAGGCCACGCCGCCGCCGCCCACCTAGGGTTTGGCGGGGCGCCGGCCAGCGGCCGAACGTACGTTAGCTTTTGGGACTTTCAGAACGGATTTACCCTATATATTTGCCGCATCGTTCTATTTCCCTTCCCACCCTTTTTAGTCAGTTTAAATGGAAACGAGCACCCTCCAGGTAAGCGCCGAAGTTGAAGCGCTGCTCCAGCACGAGTGTCAGACCATTACCAAGGACCAGATTCACCAGCCTGGCCCCGACTTTATCGACCGCTGCTTTCTGCAGTCGAACCGCTCGCCGCAGGTGCTGCGCAGCCTCGGCCAGCTCTACAACACGGGCCGCTTGGCCGGCACCGGCTACATGAGCATCCTGCCAGTGGATCAGGGCATCGAGCACACGGCCGGCGCCTCGTTCGGCCCGAACCCGATGTACTTCGACCCCGAAAACATCATCAAACTAGCCATTGAGGGCGGCTGCAACGCGGTGGCCACCACGTTCGGCACGTTTGGCACGGTGGCGCGCAAGTACGCCCACAAAATTCCGTTCCTAGTTAAAATCAACCACAACGAGCTGCTGACGTACCCGAACAAGTTCGACCAGATCATGTTCGGCTCGGTGGAAGAGGCCTGGAACCTGGGCGCTACGGCCGTGGGCGCCACCATCTACTTCGGTTCGGAAGAGTCGGGCCGACAGATTCAGGAGGTAGCCGCGGCCTTCGAGCGTGCCCACGAGTTGGGCATGGCTACGGTGCTGTGGTGCTACGCCCGCAACAACGCCTTCAAAACCTCTGAGAAGGACTACCACGTGTCGGCCGACCTCACGGGCCAAGCCAACCACCTAGGCGTAACTATTGGGGCCGATATCATCAAGCAGAAGCTGCCCGAAAACAACGGCGGTTTCTCGACCTTGAAGTTCGGCAAAACGCACAAGGCCATGTACGATACCTTGTCGTCGGAAAACCCCATTGACCTGGCGCGCTACCAAGTGGCCAACTGCTACATGGGCCGCATCGGCCTCATCAACTCGGGCGGCGAAAGCAAAGGCGCCACCGACCGCGACGAGGCCATCCGCACGGCTATCATCAACAAGCGCGCCGGCGGCCAAGGCCTGATTTCGGGCCGCAAAGCCTTCCAGCGTCCTTTCGAGGAAGGCGTGGATTTGCTGAACGCCATTCAGGACGTGTACCTCGACGAGCGCATCACGCTGGCGTAAGTTTTTTAAGCCAATAGCTGCTGGCTGTTAGCTGTTAGCTTTCTTTGCAGAAAGAAAGCGACGCTGGCAGCCAGCAGTTTGCTTTGTTTGCGCAACTTAAAAGAGCAGTTTCAATAAGCTAGCAGCCAGCAGCTGATAGCTAATAGCTTACGACACAATGGCTTGGTTTAAGCGTCAGGAGAAAGGCATTATTACCCCCACGGAGCAGAAAAAGGAAACGCCCGACGGCCTCTGGTACAAGTGCCCAGAGTGCGGAACCGTGAGCGACATGGGCGAGCATCGCCGCCTGCTGTACACGTGCGCCAAGTGCAACTACCACGACCGCATCGACTCGGCTGAGTACTTCGAGGTGTTGTTCGACAACAACCAATTTGAGGAGCTCGACGCCGAGCTGTCGTCGGGCGACCCGCTGCACTTCGTCGACACCAAGCCTTACCCGCAGCGCATTAACTCCACGCAGCGCGCCACCGGCCTGAAGGACGCCGTGCGCACCGCCCACGGCCAGATTAACGGCCTCGACCTAGTGGTGGCCTGCATGGATTTCAAATTCATCGGCGGCTCGATGGGTTCGGTAGTAGGCGAGAAGATTGCCCGCGCCATCGACTACGCCCGCAAAAACCGCATTCCGTTCCTAATGATCAGCAAATCGGGCGGGGCGCGCATGATGGAGGCCGGCTACTCGTTGATGCAAATGGCCAAAACCTCGGCCAAGCTGGCCTTGCTGGCCGAAGCCGGCGTGCCGTACATTTCTTTGCTCACCGACCCCACCACCGGCGGCGTTACGGCCTCGTACGCCATGCTCGGCGACTTTAATATTTCGGAGCCCGGCGCACTCATTGGCTTTGCCGGACCTAGGGTTATCAAAGAAACCATTGGCAAGGATTTGCCCAAGGGTTTCCAGAGCGCCGAGTTCGTGCTTGAGCACGGCTTCCTCGATTTTATAGTAGATCGTAAGCAACTGAAGCAACAGCTCTCCGACTTGCTTACCATGCTCCGTCCTGCCGAGGTGCCCGCAGCCCCGGCCCGCGCCTAGGTCGAGTTCGGCACACTTGTTGGTAAACCCCGTTTGGCTTTGCACGAAAGCCAAACGGGGTTTGCTGTTTTGCGCCCGTTGTTGGGCCAGGCGGGCACTTGGCAAAACAGCGCCCCGCAAGGGTCCGGCTCCCGCGTCCGGCCGAACATTTTCGGACCGAATACAGTAAGTACCGGCAAAAGACAATCTGGCTACGCCTCTCAACTCTTTCCAAACATATGCACATGAAGTCGTTTAAATCCCTACTGGCGCTGCTGATGGTATTTACCATGTTGTTCAGCGCGTGTCAATCGTCGCGTCCGGCTGCAGGTGGTAGCACCGGCAGCACCAGCACTAGCACCAACTCCGACCTGCCCTCTGGCAACGGCTCGGGCGAGCGTAAAACCGGCATGAGCAAAACGGCCAAAGGCGGCCTTATTGGTGCCGGTGCCGGCGCTGCTGCCGGCGCCGTACTGGGCCGCGTAATTGGCGGCAAAAACGGTACGGCCGCGGGCGCCATCATTGGCGCTACCGTGGGCGGTGCTTCGGGTGCCGTTATCGGCCGCAAAATGGACAAGCAAGCCGAGGAGCTGCAGCGCGACATGAAGAACGCCCGCGTGGAGCGCGTAGGCGAAGGCATCAAGATTACGTTTGATGCCGGCATCCTTTTCGACACGAACAAATCGGACCTGCGGGCTGCCTCGGTGCAGGAAATCGACAAGATGGCTGAGGTGCTGAAAAAGTACCCCGACACGAACGTTATCGTGGAAGGCCACACCGACAACACCGGTTCTGACGCCATCAACCAGCCGCTGTCGGAGCGTCGCGCGCAGGCCGTAGCCAACGAAACCGTTTCCAAAGGCGTAGAGTCGGGCCGCATTACCACCAAAGGGTACGGCTCGTCGCAGCCGGTGGCCGACAACACCACGGCCGAAGGCCGCCAGGCCAACCGCCGCGTGGAAATTGCCATTTTCGCCAACGAAAAGATGAAGAAAGCTGCCGAGCGCGGCGAGCTGTAAGCCAGCTGCCCAACGGCTAATTACCTAAGAAGGCTGCACCTTGGTGCGGCCTTCTTTTTTTGTACGGAGCTGAGGCTGGGCAATATATCTGCGGCGCAGTGCAACCTAGGGAGTACAGTTTGTCGTAAAAAGTGCTATAAAAACCAGATATGTCAATGCTCTTCATCGAGCTTCATGTCTCCTAACTCGTACTACCATGAAACTTCATAAAGTTATTGTTGCCGCCGTGCTTTCGGTTACGCTGCTCGGCGGTGCTGCCGAAACGGCCCAAGCCCAGGATAACCAACCCCGCCGGGGCTGGAGCAAAAAAGGCAAAGGCGCTGCCGTAGGCGCAGGTGCCGGCGCCGTTACGGGTGCCGTAGTTGCCGGCAAAGGCGACCGGGCCACGGGTGCCCTTATTGGGGGCGCAGCCGGCGCTGTAGGCGGCGCGCTGATTGGGCGCAAAAAAGACAAGAAGCGCGACCCGCAGCGCTACGAACAGTACACGCGCAAAGACTAACCTGGGCACTTGCCCTAGGTGCTTTCCAGCAAAAAGGCCGCCCTGCAAGCAGGGCGGCCTTTTTGCTGGAAAATTGGGTGGCAACTTTTAGCTTAAGGGCGCGTTCAAGGGCACAGCTCAACAATGACGGCCGGGGTGCCTAGGTAGCTGCGCTGCGGTCCTTGGCCAGGAGCACCACTGAATAACTTACATCCGGTTTGCAGAGCTTAAAAATAAACCGCTGAAATTCAGGTCGTGCAGCGAAATATTCGTTGACTTGGCTGTTTTTGGCAAGGAGGTTGCCTTATGCCATTGCAACCGGCCAGTAACTGACAGAAGCTATGTTCGCGTTAAGTTTGCCAACCGGCGTACATTCCGAAACTCAACAACCCAATTCCATACCCATGAACAAGCTCCGTTCGACGTTTGCCTTTTTGCTGGCATTCGTGCTGCTGATGACTTCGACCCTCTCGCAGGCTCAAACTACTACCACTCCCAAGAAGCCGATGAGCAAAACCGCTAAGGGCGCCATCATTGGTGGCCTAGGTGGTGCTGCCGGCGGTGCCGTACTGGGCCGCGTAATTGGTGGCAAAAAAGGTACGGCTGCCGGTGCCGTAATCGGTGCTGCCGTGGGCGGTGGTGCCGGTGCCCTGATTGGCCGCCGCATGGACAAGCAAGCCGAAGAGCTGCGCCGCGACATGGCTGGTGCCAAGGTTGAGCGCGTGGGCGAAGGCATCAAGATTACCTTCGACTCGGGCATCCTGTTCGCTAAGAACTCTTCGACCCTGACCTCGACCGCCCAGAACAACATCCAGACGCTGGCCGAAACCCTGAAGAAGTACGGCGACACCAACGTGCTGATCGAAGGCCACACCGACAACACGGGTTCCAACGCCATCAACGATCCGCTGTCGGTACGCCGTGCACAGGCCGTAGCTAACTACGCTATGAACCAAGGCGTGGAGTCGTCGCGCTTCGAGGTGAAAGGCTACGGCTCGAAGCAGCCGATTGCTGACAACACCACCGAAGAAGGTCGCCGCCAGAACCGCCGCGTAGAAGTTGCCATCTACGCCAACGAAAAACTGAAGAAAGCTGCCGAAAAAGGCCAGATCTAAGCCGGGCCGGCCATAGCCGCAGTCCCGTTGCTCGTCCGGCGGTTTCCCCTAAGTGGGAAGCCGCCGGATTTTTTTTGGCTTGATTCAGCGGCGACTTCACAAAAAGATAATACTGTTGAGGCAACGGAGGCGCTTTTATCTTTACCCCATGTCGCATACGATTACTTTTTGCCGCCGGGCCGCGCAGGCTGTCGCCAGCCTGTTTCTGGCAGCCTTGGGCGGTACAGCCTTGGCCCAATCTGCCCAGCCTGGCGGCTCGCCAGCAGCGGTAGCGCCCACCCAAGCTGCTGCCCGAGCCACCGCCAAAACAGCCAAACCCAAACCGGTGCGCGGGGCTACCGCCCTGTTGCGCTCAGGGCCTATGGTGGGCTACTCCGAAATGCGCGAGGTAATGCTATGGGTGCAAACCACCGCCCCGGCCACCACCTACATTGAATATTGGGAAAAGGGTAAGCCCGACGAGCGTTTCCAAACCGACGAGGTAGAAACCGACGAAACCACGGGCTTGGTGGCCCACCTGCTGGCCAACAAGGTGCAGCCCGGGCGGCGTTACGAATATGCGCTGTACCTCAACCGGCGGCCCGTGGCGCGGCCCTACCCGTTGGAGTTCCAAAGCCAGGAGCTGTGGCAGTGGCGCAAAGACCCCGCGAATTTCCGGATGGCCATGGGCAGCTGCACCTACGTGAACGAGCCCGCTTACGACCGGCCCGGCGCGCCTTACGCTGGCGACTACGGCATTTTCACGGCCATCGATCAGCAAAAGCCCGACCTGATGCTGTGGCTGGGCGACAACGTGTACCTGCGCGAGGCCGACTGGAACACCCGCACGGGCATTTGGCACCGCAACGCGCACACCCGCGCCCTGCCCGAAATGCAGCCGCTGCTGGCTCACACCCATAACTACGCCCTCTGGGACGACCACGATTACGGCCCCAACGACTCGGGCTACTCTTTCGCGCACAAACAGCTCACGCTTGAGGCTTTCAAGCAATTTTGGGCCAACCCCAACTACGAGCAAGGCGGCGGCGGCATTACGGGCACGTTTCAGTGGAACGACGTGCAGTTTTTTCTGATGGACGACCGGTGGCTGCGTGCCGCCAACAAACTGCCCACTGCCAACGCCAGCTACCTCGGCGAGAGCCAGGTGCGGTGGCTGCTCGACGCGCTGGCCAGCAGCACGGCCACGTTTAAGTTTGTGGCTGTGGGTGGGCAGGTGCTCAACCCGGCCAAAGTGTTCGAGAACTACAGCAATTACGAGCAAGAGCGCAGCCGCCTGCTCGAGGCCATTGCCGCGGCCCGCATTCCGGGCGTAATTTTTTTGAGCGGCGACCGGCACCACACCGAGCTTACGCGGCTGGAGCGCTCCAACGGCTACCCGCTCTACGACCTCACGGTATCGCCGCTGACCAGCGCGCCCGCCCTAGGTGCCCGCGACGAGGCCAACACCAGCCGGGTAAACGGCACCCTCGTGACGCAGCGCAACTTTGCCATTCTGGATGTGTCGGGCCCGCACTTCGATCGGCGCCTGCAAATCCGCATTCACGATGCCAAGGGCAAGCTGATCTGGGAGCAAAGCCTGGCCGCCAAAGAGCTGCGGTAGCCCGCGAGTTGTAGCTGCTGCGCCAGCGCTTATGCTGCAAATTGGCCTGCCCAAGCAAAGATCAGTTAACGCTTTGGCAAGCTGGTTGGCGCCGGCTTGGGTGCGTGGCACCTAGGGCGGCGCCCGCCGCGCGTGTAACCCAGCAGCGGGCGCCGCGGTACAACCCAGCATGCCCATTGCCGCGCTACCCGTTGCCTACCACCTGCCCGCAGCCGACAAAACGCTGCTGGTACACCATGTACTGAACGACTTTTATGGGCCGCTGCCCACGGCCCCGCGCCGTTCGCCCATGCGCGAACTCATCAGCACGGTGCTCTCGCACCGCACTACGCACCGCGACGAAGAGCTGGCCTACGACCGCATGCTCGAAACGTTCGGGGATTGGGCTGCGGTGGAGCAGGCACCCACGGCTGAGCTGGCCCACGCCATCCGGACCACGCGCTGGCCCGACACGCAGGCGCCGCGCATTCAGGAAATTTTGCGCCGCATTCGGGCCGAATTTGGCGCCTACTCGCTCGATGCTTTGGCCGATTGGCCCACTGAAAAAGCCCTGACCTGGCTTACCGACATGCCCGGCATCGGCCTAAAAACGGCCTCGCTCGTGCTGCTGTTCAACTTTCAGAAACCCGTGCTGCCCGTGGATACGCACGTGCACCGCGTGGCCCAGCGCGTTGGGCTGATCGGGCCGAAAACATCCGTGGAAAAAGCGCACCAAGTGCTGCTGGCGCAATTGCCCGCCGATGCCGTGGCGCTGCTCAACTTTCACAAACACAATTACTGGCTGGGGCAGCACATTTGCTTTTTTGCCAAGCCCGATTGCCCTAGGTGCCCGCTCAAAGGCGTGTGCAACCATTACCTCGAGCACTACGGCCCCGCCGACGAGGCGGCCCTGGCCGAAGTGCCCCGCAGCTGGGAAGGGGAGAAGCTGCACTAGGCACCTAGGGCCCGCAGTCCGCTCCGTGTACGCCGGCTCCTCTATCTTTACGCCATGCGCCTCGTTCGTCATCCGGTTTTGTGCAACTACTACGTTACCTACCGGTGCAACGCCAAGTGCTCGTTTTGCGACATCTGGGAGAAGCCTTCGCCCTACATTCAGCTAGCTGATGTGGAACAGAACCTGCGCGACCTGAAGCGGTTGGGCGTGCGGGTAGTTGACTTTACCGGCGGCGAGCCGCTGCTGCACCGCCAGCTGCCCGAGTTTCTGCAGCTGGCCCACGACCTAGGTTTCGTAACCACTGTTACCACCAACGGGCTGCTCTACCCCAAATACGCCGAGCGCCTGCGCGGCAAAGTGGATATGCTGCATTTCTCACTCGATAGCAGCGAGAAAGAGCAGCACGACCGCGGTCGGGGTGTAGCTTGTTTCGATTTTGTGCTCGAAAGCATTCGGGTGGCCAAAAGCCTGGGCGAGCGGCCCGATGTGCTGTTCACGGTTTTCCGCGAAAACTTAGGGCAACTCGAAGATGTGTACCGCAACATCACTCGGCCCAACGGCTTGGTGCTCATCATCAACCCGGCTTTCGAGTACAACGCCGTGGAAACCGGCGAGCGGCTGACGGAAGAAGAGCTGCAGTACCTTTCGGCGTTTGGCAAGCGCCCCGGCGTGTACCTCAACGAGGCGTTTATCGAGCTGCGGCGCGACGGCGGCAACCACGTGGCCGCGCCCGTGTGCCGCGCCGCCAGCACCACGCTGGTTATTTCGCCTTCCAACGAGCTGGTGCTGCCCTGTTACCACCTGGGGGCGCGTAGTTTCCCGATTGAAGGGCGCTTGCACGAGCTGTACCGTTCGGAAGAAGTGCAAACCCTGGCTGCGCTGGAGGGGCGCTTGCCGCAGTGCGAGGGCTGCACCATCAACTGCTACATGCAGCCGAGTTTTGCCGTCGAAACCAGCAAATACTTTTGGCAAGCCTTGCCCAGTACGCTCAAATACAACTGGTACAAGGGCACCTGGAAGCGCATGCTCGCCCGCTAGGTGGTGGGGGCCGCCGCAGGGGCGTTGAGTGCGGCCAGGGCTTGCCGCAACTCGGCAGGCCGCTGAGTGCCCAGCAGCAGCCGGGCGCCGCTGAGTAGCTCCAACTGAAACCGTCGGAGCCGGCGATGTTCAGGGCGCGGTTGCTGCCAAAGCCTTTCAGGCCCCAACCGCCATATTCGCCCAACGGGTCGTAGCTCCGCACGTAAGCGCGGCTGATCTGGCTCCAGGTCTGGTGCCGCCAGCTGCGGTGCAACGGAGCCATGCGGTAGTGCACGCCAGTTGCATCGAGGCGAGTTTCCAGGCGCAGCGTGAGCAGCAGCGCAGCTATCAGCAGGGCCGTGGCTCCGCCAACCCACGCGAGGTACGCCGTGTTGGGCCGCAGGTCGGTTACTTGCAGCACCAGGGGCAGTAGCGCCACTACGGCCGGCACCAGCAGCAAGGCCCACCAATGCCGCAGGAAACGCTGATTCGAGGTATACCACCGGAGAATTCATGCCGAATAATGAAAACGCTGCGCCGGGTTTCTACTTTCGGGCCGCGTGGCAAGCTACTCACCCGCGCCCAAACCCTTTCGTTATGCCCGCTACCATTCTGCCCGTACAAGGCAAACACCCCGAGCTTGGCCCCAATTGCTTTGTGGCCGACAACGCCACCATCGTGGGCGACGTGCACCTAGGTGCCAACTGCACGGTGTGGTTCAACGCCGTAGTACGCGGCGACGTGAACAGCATCCGCATCGGCGACCAAACCAATATTCAGGACGGAGCCGTGATTCACTGCACCTATCAGCGCGCCGCCACCATCATCGGCTCGCGCGTGAGCATTGGCCACAACGCCATTGTGCACGGCTGCACCGTGGAAGACGACGTGCTCATTGGCATGGGCGCTATCGTGATGGACAACGCCGTGGTGAGCAGAGGCTGCATAATTGCGGCCGGGGCTATTGTGCTTGAAAACACCATTTGCGAGCCGGGCTACCTGTACGCCGGCGTGCCGGCCAAAAAAATAAAGCCCGTAACGCCCGAGCAAACCCATAACATGAGCCGCACCGCCGACAACTATGTGATGTATGCCGGTTGGTTTGAACAGAACACAGGCGCGGAGAAGAAATAATACAACCGGCTTAGGAGAATACCAAAAGCGCTAAGTTTGCCGCGAACTGCCCGGTGGATATTTGGCTACCGGCAGCGCATTCAACTTCTCTATCCCTAAAGCCTGTTTAATGAAGAAAATTTATTCTTACGTGGCCGTGTTGCTGCTGGCCACCACCTCTTTGTCGTCGTGCGGCCGGGCTTCTTTTGCGTTTCGCACCGAAAGCCCGGTAGTTGCCACAACCGTTGCGCCAGCGGCCCAGCCAGTTGCCAGCGAAGCAGCCGCTGCCGAAGCCGTTGCCTTGAGCACCGACCTAGGCAACCCCGCCCCGGCGCCCCTGCGGGCTCCGGCCCAGCAAGCAGCCGCTGCGCTGGCCGCCCCAGCCGCCGCCGCACCCGCAGCAGCGCACGAGCAAAGCCGCGTGGCCGCAGCCTACCCAGAAGAAGCAACCAAAAAGAAACGCCCGCGCCGCAAAAAAGGCGGCTCCAAAACCTGGCTGATTGTGGCGGGCGTGGCCCTGGGAATACTCATTGCCGTGCGGGCCGCCACGGCCGCTTCGGCCAATTAGCGCCCTAGGTACTTGGTAACGCAAAAAGGCCCGGCAGCTACAGCTGCCGGGCCTTTTTGCGTTACCAAGTACCTAGGGCCTTACTCTTCCATATCGGGCATTTCGCCGGCGGCTTCGCGTTCGGCGGGCTCCAGCACGCGCAGCTGCACCAGCTCCACGGCACGGCGCGAGCGGTTAAGAATGCGGAATTCGTAATTCTCGAACACGGCCACGTCGCCCACTTCCGGAATGGTGCCGTAAATCACGTTCACCAAGCCGCCCACGGTTTCGTAATCGTCGCCCTCGGGCAGCGCAAACGGCAAAAACTCGTTGGCGTCGCTGATGGCCGTGGCAGCGTTTACGCGGTACTCCAGCTCCGATACCTTCTCTACCACGGGTACTTCGTTGTCATACTCGTCCTGGATTTCGCCCACCAGCTCCTCCATAATGTCCTCGATGGTGACAATGCCCGACACGCCGCCGAACTCATCCGACACGATGGCCATGTGCAGGTGCTTGCGCTGAAATTGGCGCAGCAAGCGGTTGATTTTCTTGGTTTCGGGCACGAAGAACGCCGGCCGCATAATCTTGGCTAGGTTGATGTCTTCGTTGCGCCGAATCAGGGCAAACAAGTCCTTCACGTACAGGATGCCCACGATGTTGTCGATGTTGTCCTCGTACACCGGAATGCGAGAGTAGCCTTCGTTGAAAGCCGTTTCCACGATTTCCTCCTGCGAGCAGCTCACGTCGATGGCCGAAATCCGGGTGCGCGGCACCATGATTTGCTTTACCATGCGGTCGTTGAACTGAAACACGTTCTCGATCAGCTCGTGCTGCGACTCCTGGATTTCGCCGCTTTGCTTGCTTTGGTCGATGAGCAGGCGCAGCTCCTCGGCGGTGTGCACCTCGTGCTCGCCGGCGGGCTGTACGCCAAACAAACGCAGAATGGCGTTGCTCAGCGCGTTCATGAGCCGGATAACCGGGCTCAGCAGCTTGTAAAAAATGTACAGCGGCCACGATACCGCCAGGCTCACTTGCTCGGAGCGCTGAATGGCCAACGACTTCGGAACCAATTCCCCGAGCACAATGTGCATCACGGTAATCAGGCTGAAGGCAATCGGAATGGCAATGCTGTGGGCCAGCGCGGGGGTAAGGGCTAGGTTAAACTGCTTCAGCAGTTGCTCCACCCCTAGGTAGGGCAACACGGCCAGCACAAGCTCGGCCATTACGGCCTCGCCTACCCAACCCAGCGCCAGCGAAGCCAGCGTAATGCCCAGCTGCGTGGCCGATAAGTACGCGTCAAGGTTCTGAACAAGCCGCAGCGTAAGTTTGGCAAACCGGTTGCCGTCCTGCGCGCGTAACTCTACCTGCGATAAGCGGACTTTGACGATGGCAAACTCAGCGGCTACAAAAAAGCCGTTTGCGAGAACCAACAGAAGCGTCCAAAGGATGTTTAAGCCCATAAAGCCAGAGCCGACCGGCACCCGCGGCGGGTCTCTGTATGCAACAAAAGTACGAGAATCCGCCTAAGCGGTTCGGGCCACGTGCCCGCGCATCGGGATGCAACGCTTAGCGTAACTTTGTTTCTTCTTCGGAAATTCCGACTTCCCTATGCTTTTGCGAATAACAACCTGGCTGCGTTTGGTTTTGCTGCTCCTTGTGGGCACCGCCACCACGGCCCAGGTGCTCGAGCCAACCAAGCTCAGCACCGCCGTGAGCAAGCCCACGGCCAAAGTAGGCGACGAGATTGAGCTCATCGTCAACGCCCGCATCGACCCCACGTGGCACCTCTACGCCACCGACTTCGACCCCGACCTAGGGCCCACGGTGTTCACCTTCACGTGGGCCAAGTCGGTGGCCTACGAGGTAGTGGGGGTACCCAAATCGGTGTCGCCCAAAAAGAAATTCGACACCGTTTTTAAAGGCGACGTAACGTACTTCGAAACCACCGGCCAAATCCGGCAGCGCATCCGGTTGCTGCAGCCCGGCAGCATTAGCATCAAAGCCGACGCCGAGTACCAAAGCTGCACCGAAACCGACGGCCGCTGCATTCCCGGAAACAACGCCCTCACCTTCGGGCCGATTGAAGTAACCGGTATCGCCGCCGCACCGGCCAGCGTACCTGCCGCGCCGGCTACCAAAAGCCCGACCGCAACTGCCGTACCTAGCACCGCCGCTCCTGCAAGCGTAGCCACTACGCCCCCAACTGCAACCCCCGACACTGCTTCGGCGGCCCTAGCTACGGCGCCGGCTACTGCCACTGCCCCCGATGCTCCGGCGGCTGTTTCTGCGGAAGCCAAGGCATCGGCGCCTGCAGCAGCAGTGGCGGCCGTTGGTGCGCCTGCGGCCAGCCCCCAGGCTACCCTAGGGCTGCTCGAGTACATGCTGCTGGCGTTTGGTGCCGGCTTGCTGGCCGTGCTGATGCCCTGCGTGTACCCCATGCTGCCCATGACGGTGTCGTACTTCACCAACAGCAGCGGCTCGCGGGCGCAGGGCATTGCCAAAGCGTTGGTGTACGGCCTTTCAATTATTGCCATTTACACCACCGCGGGCGTGCTGCTGAGCGTGCTGCTCGGCGCCGATGCGGCCAACGTTATCAGCTCGCACTGGCTGCCCAACGTTATTTCGTTTGCCATTTTTGTGCTGTTTGGGCTTTCCTTCCTAGGGCTGTTCGAAATTCAGGCGCCCTCGGGGCTGGTGAATTCCGTTGATCGGCAGGCCGACAAAGGCGGTTGGTCGGGCTTGTTTTTTATGGCCGCCACGCTGGTGCTGGTGTCGTTCTCGTGCACGGTGCCGTTCGTGGGTTCGGTGGCCATAGCCTCGGCCGGCGGCGAGCTACTGCGGCCCACGTTGGGCATGATGAGCTTTGCCCTGGCGTTTGCCCTGCCGTTCGTGCTGTTTGCCTTGTTCCCGTCGTGGCTCAAGAGCATGCCTAGGTCGGGAGGCTGGCTGAACACCCTAAAGGTGACGATGGGCTTCGTGGAGCTGGCTTTGGCCTTTAAATTCCTGAGCTCAGCCGACCTCTCGTACCACTGGGGCTTGCTGCCGCGCGGCGTATTTATTGCCATTTGGGCGGTGCTGGCGTTGCTGCTCGGCTTGTACCTGCTGGGATTCATCCGCCTGCCGCACGACGACGAAAGCACCCGCGTGAGCGTACCGCGCCTGCTGCTGGCCGGCGTGTCGCTCACGTTCATGCTGTACCTGCTGCCCGGCTTATTTGGCGCGCCGTTGCCGGCGTTGTCGGCGCTGGTGCCGCCGCCCAGCCGCCACGATTTTTCGCTGGCAACACCTTCCGCCGCTGCCGCAATGCCGGTTAGCACCGCCGCCAATACGCTTTGCGAAACCCCGCGCCACGCCGATTTCCTGGAGCTGCCGCACAACCTGCAAGGCTACTTCGATCTGAAACAAGCCCTGGCTTGCGCCAAAGCGCAAAACAAGCCGGTGTTTGTCGACTTTACGGGCCACAACTGCGGCAATTGTCGCCTGATGGAAGCCTCGGTGTGGGCCGACCCGCGCGTGCTGCAGCGCCTGCGCAACGACTTTGTGGTGGTGGCGCTGTACGTCGACGACAAAACCGAATTGCCCCAGGCCGAGTGGTTTACCTCGCCGCGCGACGGCCGCCAGAAAAAGTCAATCGGCGAGCAAAACCTCGATTTCGAAATCAGCCGCTTCGGGGCCAATGCCCAGCCGTACTACGTGCTGCTTTCGCCCGATGGCCAGCAATTAGTCGAGCCCAAAGCCTATGAATCGGACGCGACACGCTTCGTGGAGTTTCTGGACGCCGGCTTGGCACGCCACCGCGCAGCCTCGCCGGTGGCCGCTCGTTAGTAAAGTATCGGCAGCCTTCGTTAATTGTCCTCCATGAAAAAGCTCCTCTACCTGCTGCCTTTGGCGCTGCTGCACCTAGGCGGGGGCGCGCAGGCCCAAACCACGACGGCCGCTAAGCCCGCCGCGGCCAACTCTGCCGCCGATCCTGGCCGCATCACCCTGGTAATTCATGGCGGGGCCGGCACCATCACCCGCGCCAACATGACGCCCGAGCAGGAAAAAGCCTACCGCGAGGTGCTCAACCAAGCGTTGCAGGTAGGCTACGGAGTGCTGCAAAAGGGCGGCACCTCGCTCGATGCCGTGGAGGCTACCGTGCGCGTGATGGAAGACTCGCCGCTGTTTAACGCAGGTAAGGGCGCCGTTTTCACGCACGAGGGCCGCAACGAGCTTGATGCTTCCATCATGGATGGCAAAACCCTGAGGGCGGGTTCGGTAGCGGGCATCACCACCGTGCGCAACCCTATAACGGCCGCCCGCACCGTGATGGAAAAATCGGAGCACGTGATGATGGTGGGCCCCGGCGCCGAGCAGTTTGCCAAGGAAAAAGGCCTGCAGATCGTGGAGCCGAGCTATTTCTATACCGAAGCTCGCTACAACCAGCTGCAAAAAGCCATTGCTAAGGAGCAAGGCGCCGTGCCCGATCAGCTGAACACGCCTACTAAGGCGGCCGCGCCAGCCACTGCACCCGCTACCGAGTCGAAAAAGATAAAGGTGAAGCAGAAGGCTGGCGGTAAGCCGCAAGGCTACCTCGAGCCGCCCATCTTCACCGAAGGCCGCAAATACGGCACCGTGGGCGCCGTGGCGCTCGACCAATACGGCAACCTGGCCGCCGCCACCAGCACCGGCGGCATGACCAACAAACGCTACGGCCGCGTGGGCGATGCGCCCATCATCGGGGCCGGTACCTACGCCGACAACCAATCGTGCGCCATTTCATGCACGGGCTGGGGCGAGTACTTTATCCGGGCCACCGTAGCCCGCGACATTGCCGCCCGCATGGAATACGGCAAGCAGCCGCTGCAGCAAGCTGCCCAGGCCACCATCGATAAAGTAGCCCAGCTTGGCGGCGACGGCGGCCTGATCGGGCTCGATAGGCAGGGTAACATCACCATGCCTTTCAACTCCGAAGGCATGTACCGCGGCTACATCAAGGCCAACGGACAGAGCGAGGTGCTCATTTACAAATAAGCCGCCTGCCTTATGCCACCTCAACAAGCCGCCGTTCCTGCGCAAGTTTGCCGGAGCGGCGGCTTTTGTATGGCCCTAGGTACCACCGGCGAACCGCTTAATTGTGGGGCCTCGGCCGGGCGAATGTTTGGCAAAGCCGGAAACATGTGGACTTTTGCAGCGCGAAAGCTCGCTTTACCTGCCTCCAGCGCGTTTGCCCGCGCGTCG
Source organism: Hymenobacter oligotrophus (assembly GCF_003574965.1). Classification (NCBI taxonomy): domain Bacteria; kingdom Pseudomonadati; phylum Bacteroidota; class Cytophagia; order Cytophagales; family Hymenobacteraceae; genus Hymenobacter; species Hymenobacter oligotrophus. The sequence goes on from NZ_CP032317.1 coordinate 3,999,452, forward strand.
TTCATGCTGCCCCGATTAACCCATTCCCGAATCTGCCGCCAAGCCTCAGTTGGCTGGCATATGGGCATAAAAAAGGCGGCACCCACCCAGATGCCGCCTCTAAAACAGGACGTACCCACCCAGATACGCCCCGCAAGTTTCCTCTTCACAAATCCTCACTTGGTTGTAGCCGAAGGAGTTGCGCCTTCGCAAGCCATCGTTGCGGCTGGGCCGCGCAGTTTGGTTGGCCACCTGCTTGGCCGTGGCCACAGGGGTGCGCTGCACTACAAAGTTCTCAACGCCGGCTGCGTTTTGTTATCACAAATGTAAAGCCGGCGCGTAATAGGTAAAATATTAACAGCATATATGACGAACATTTACATACTTCTTCACATTTAGTTCGTTCTCTTGAAAATCTCGCAAGTTAAACCCGATAAGATGTCTCGTAATTACGAACTTGACGACACCGACCGTAAGATACTGGCGCTGCTGCTCGAAGACGCCAAAATGCCCTATACAGAAATAGCGCGTCGGGTACATGTTTCGGGCGGCACAGTGCACGTGCGAATGGGCCGCCTCGAGGAACTAGGTATTGTGCGCGGCGCTACCCTCAAAATCGATTATGCCAAGCTGGGCTACGGCGTAAACGCCTTCTTGGGCATTTACTTGCTTAAAAGCTCGGTGTACAACAGCGTAGCCGAGCAACTGCGCGATATTCCGGAGGTGGTCAGCATTCACTTTACCACGGGCGCCTACGGCGTGTTTGCCCGGCTGGTATGCCGCGATACGCAACACCTGCGCGATGTACTGCACGACAAAATTCAGCTGATCGAAGGCATTGAGCGGACCGAAACCCTGATTTCGTTGGAGGAAACGCTCAACCGCCCCATTCAGCTAATGTAGGCAACTCAAGCATACGGGCCGGCCCTAGGCGTAGCAACCTAGGGCCGGCCTTGCATTTTATTGCACTCAGCGGGGGAGTTTTGTACATCTAAAAAAATTAGCTGTAAAAAATACAATGAGAGTTACCGGGGTATGATATATAGCATTATTATTACAAAAAATTGAACAGTAGCTCATCGGCACCGTCCCTCCAAAGGGCTGGCAACGGATGGCCTCGCCCTACTTAGCAACCCCCATGGTTTCCGAACACTACCATTTTGCTCACAGAAATAGCTTGGCGCCTTTACAGCGCCTGAGCTTCTTCGAGCATTCTGGTCTGAAACCACAGGCTATGCAAAAACATGAAATGCCGTTGGGTAATAGAAATCCGTTGTTGGATTATTGCAATAACACTGGGCTGCACAGCTTAGTAGCTTGGTTTAGCAGACCTGGGGCTCTGGGCGCCCTCAACAGCTTCGATGGCCTCGGTACTGAGGCGGTGCAACGGCCCTCAGCACTTGGGCACCGGCCTAGGTGCTGGCCGAAGCAACTGGGTGCTGGCAACAGGCAACTACCAGGCGTTCGGCCCAAAAAGTACTTGATTGCCAGCCGCAACCAACGCGCTTGCTCGGCTGTTGCTACGCCCGGCTAATGATTTGACTACTGGGGCGGCACAAGTTGGTGCCTTTCCTGATAATACTGCACTACAGCCTCAACTTCGTGCAGGTGGAGACGAAGTTGAGCAGTGTGCGAGGGCGTTTACCTCCGTGGTAGCGTCCGGCGTCGGCCGTGGGTGGCGCCACGGCCGACGTTATATTTTGTAAATAACCGAGGTGGCTGCGTTTTTCTTTGTTGCCGCTGGCGTATATTTCGGAACTGTTGCCCTGCCCATGAAAGCGTTGCTCGCTGCCTTGCTGCTTGTTGGTGGTGCCTCGGTTGCCGAGGCTCAAAGCCTGCCGGCCGTGTACCTGAACGAGCAAAACCAGGAAGCCGTGCCCGACAGTGCCACGCACTACCGCGTGGTGGAGCAACAACCCGAAAACGGCTTGTACCCCATGCGCGAGTATGCCCTGAACGGCACCTTGCTGCTACGGGGTTATCTGGAAAGCCTCGAGCCGCCCAAGCGCAGCGGCCTGTTCACGACATATTACCCGAGCGGTGCCAAAGCCAGCCAGGTTAATTTCCAGAACGACCAGCCCAACGGCGTGTACGTGGCCTGGTACGAAGACGGCAAAGTGCAGGAGCGCGGCGAGTACTACAATGGCGAGCGAACCGGCCGCTGGCTTAGCGTGCACCGCAACGGGCAACGGCGCTCTACGGGCATGTACCATCAAAACCAGCCCACCGGTGAGTGGCGCTACTACTACAGCTCGGGCCAACCAGCCGCGGTAGAGCAAATAGGGCAGGAGGCCAGCGCGAAGCTATTCAACGAAGACGGAACCCGCCACGACGGATTGGTGCAGCGCCGGCAGGCACCCGAGTTTCCGGGCGGCGAGCAGGCCCTGGTCGAATACCTCATTCAGCACACCGTGTACCCTAAAGACGCCCGCCGCAAAGGAATTACCGGCAAGGTGTACGTAACCTACACCGTGGGCGAAGACGGCCGCGTGGGCCAAGTGCGCGTGCTGCGTGGCCTCTCGCCCGAAGCCGACCTAGAAGCCAAGCGCGTGGTGGAAAGCCTGCCTAGGTTCCGGCCCGGCCGCGAGTACAACGTGCCCACCAGCTTTACCTACACCGTACCCATTTACTTCGCGCCGCAGTTCAACTTGTTTGGTGGGCCCAAGCCCCCGCCCACGCCGCCCGTGGAGGCGCGCGCCAACTGGGAGTAAACGCAAAGCGGCCCCGCCACCTAGGTGGCGGGGCCGCTTTGCTTGGGCAGGGGCGCCTTAGGCGGTTACTTGCGCATCCAGCTTTTGGGCCAGCACGTGCTTCGGCACGGCGCCTACTTGCTTGTCAACTACCTGGCCGTTCTTGAACACCAGCAGCGTAGGGATGCTGCGAATGCCGAACTTCATCGAGGTTTGCGGGTTGGCGTCTACGTCAACTTTGCCAATTACGGCGCGGCCTTCGTACTCACCGGCCAATTCCTCAACTACCGGGCCTACCATGCGGCACGGGCCGCACCATTCAGCCCAAAAGTCTACCAATACAGGCTTATCGGAGTTGATGATTTCGTCGAAGTTGGCGTCGGTGATTTCAATGGCTTTGTGTCCCATTGTCTTATGCGGGTTAAGAAAGTGAGTGCCTAGGTTAACTAACCTGCTTACGCGAGTTGGGCGCGCAAGGTAGCAGATTGGATGGCAAACATAGAAGCTCCGGGAAAGTTCGAGTATTCGATTGGACTCAGAAGGTTGACCGGAGCAAACCAAAAGAACGTTATTCCTGGCCAAGCCTAGGCTACCTGTATACTGCCGTTAAACAGCAATTGCTTTCTGCGCCAATACACAGCTTGTTCCGGGCCACTTGTAGCGATGTTAGCTAGTGATTGAGTTTGAGGTTCCGGTTTAAATCAGCTGGCAAGTCTCAATTTCCATTTCGCGCATCTTGAAGATAAACGACTTCGGGTCAATGCGGTAGCGGCGCGAGTACGTATCCACCGTGAGGTGCTCGTGCGGTTCAGCAAACTTGATTTCGAGCTTCTTCGAGCCGGCGCATTCCTCCACGGCGGCCATAAAGCGGTCCATGAACGGCTCCGTAATGGTGCGCAGATCGAGTTGCACGCGCACGCCGTTGGCCAGCTTTTCGGCCACGTTGAACAGGGGCTCCATGGTCAGAATCTTGAACTCGAACTGATCGGAGTCGCGGAAACGTTGCGCGTACTTGCCCCGGATGTACATGGGCGGCACCTGCTCCTTGTCGTAGTTGCGCGGGTTGATGATGGCCGAAAAGCGGGTGTAATCGTCGCGGAACAAAGCCAGGTTGATGCTGGAGTCGTAGTCTTCCACGTTGAACGACACAAACGGTTGGCCCGTCTTGGTCGTCTTAAACATCACGTTCGAAATCAGCCCGGCCACCGTGATGTCGCGGTTCTTGTAGTTCTCGATTTTATCGAGCCCGCAGGTGCAGTACGAATCAATTTCCAGCTTGAAGTCGTCGAGCGGGTGGCCCGATAGGTAGAAACCCACCACTTCCTTTTCGCGGCGCAACTGCTCGGTAGCGGGCCAGGGCTCCATGTCGGGCACCTTGGGCAGCGGCATGGCCACTGCCCCGAACGCGCCGCCCCCAAACAAGCTCTGCTGGGCCGAGTCCTGGTCGGCCTGGTGCTGCTGACCTAGGCGCACGGCCTTGTCGATGAGGTGCTGGTCGCCGGACGGCGCCTCCACAAACTGGCGGCGGTGGTAGCGCTCAAACGAATCGAAGGCACCGGCCAAGGCCAGGCTTTCGAACGTTTTCTTGTTCACGGCGCGCAGGTTCACGCGCTTCGCAAAGTCGAAGATATCGGAGTACGGGCCTTTTTTCTCCCGTTCGGCCACAATGTTCTCGATGGCGGCTTCGCCGGCGCCCTTTACGGCCGCCATGCCAAAACGAATCTGGCCCTTTTCGTTTACGTTAAACTTCAGTACCGATTCGTTCACGTCGGGGCCGAGTACCTGCACGCCCTGCCGGCGCGCCTCCTCGATAAAGAAGGTCACCTTCTTGATGTCCGACATGTTGTTCGTCAGCACGGCGGCCATGTACTCGGCCGGGTAGTTGGCCTTGAGATAACCCGTTTGGTAAGCCACCACCGAGTAGGCGGCCGAGTGGGAGCGGTTGAAGCCGTAGGCCGCAAACTTCTCCATCACGTCGAACACCTCGTTGGCCTTCTTTTCTTTGATGCCGTGCAGCTCGAGGGCGCCTTTGCAGAATTTCTCCCGCTCCTGCGCCATCTTTTTCATGTCCTTCTTACCCATGGCCCGGCGCAGCAAGTCGGCGCCACCTAGGGAGTAGCCGGCCAAAATCTGGGCCGTTTGCATGATCTGCTCCTGGTACACCATAATGCCCTGGGAGTAGTTCAGGATGGGCTCCAGCAGCTCGTGCGGGTATTCAATGGGTTCGCGGCCGTGCTTGCGGTTGATGAAGTTCGGGATGAACTGCATCGGGCCGGGGCGGTACAGCGCGTTCATGGCAATCAGGTCCTCAATGTTGGTGGGCTTGAGGTCCTTGAGGTACATGCGCATGCCCTCCGATTCGAACTGGAACGTGCCGATGGTGTCGCCGCGCTGGTACAGCTCGTAGGTTTTCGGGTCGTCGAGCGGAATGTCGTCGATGTTGATGTCGACGCCGTGGTTCTTCTTGATCAGGGTAAGCGCGTCCACGATAATCGTGAGCGTCTTCAGACCCAGGAAGTCCATCTTCAGCATCCCCGCCGACTCAATCACCTTGCCGTCGAACTGCGTCACCAGCAGGTCCGAGTCCTTGGAGGTCGAAACCGGGATGTACTTCGTGATGTCGTCGGGGGCAATGATGACGCCGGCCGCGTGGATGCCGGTGTTGCGCACCGAGCCCTCCAGCTTTTCGGCCAGGCGCAAAATTTGCCCGCGCAGGTTGTCCGGCGCGTCGTCGCGGCGGATCATGTCCAGCTCCTGGTTTTCGGCAAACGCCCCGGCCAACGTGGTGCCGGGTTTTTCGGGCACCATCTTGGCCAGCTCGTTGGTGGCGGGCAAAGGCAGCTCCATGGCACGGGCCACGTCCTTGATGCTCGACTTGGCGGCCATGGTACCGAAGGTGATGATTTGGGCCACCTGCGTTTTGCCGTACTTATCCACCACGTAGTCAATCACGCGCTGGCGGTTCACGTCGTCAAAGTCGATATCGATATCGGGCATCGACACGCGCTCGGGGTTCAGGAAACGCTCGAACAGCAGCGAGTACTTGATGGGGTCGATGTTGGTGATGCCGACGCAGTAGGCCACCGCCGAACCAGCGGCCGAGCCACGGCCCGGGCCCACGGCCACGCCCATGTCGCGTCCTTTGTTGATGAAGTCCTGCACGATCAGGAAGTAGCCGGCAAAGCCCATCGTCTGGATAATGCGCAGCTCGTACTCCAGCCGTTCCTCGATTTCGGGCGTGCGCTCCGAGTAGCGCGGCGGCTTGGTCATCGTCACGATGCCCTTGCCCGCACTCGGTCCGAAAGCGCCCACGTACGTCAGCTCGCGCAGGAATTCGTCGGCGTTGGCAAAGCCAGCCGGCAGCGGGAAATTGGGCAACAGAATGTCGCGCGCCAGCTTGGGCGGCGTGATTTTGTCGACGATTTCGTTCGTGTTGTCCAGGCTTTCGGGCACGTCGTGAAACAGCGCCGCCATTTCCTCCTGCGTCTTGAAGTAGAACTGGTCGTTGGGGAAACCGAAGCGCGAGCGGGGCTTGGGCATCTGCATTTCCTCGTCGATGCGCATCAGCTGGCGGCGCACTTGGTCGTCGCGGCCGGCCAAGGGGCGCAGGTTGTCGAGGTGGTCGTAGAGTACCTGGTTTTCGCCCGAAATCAGCCGGAAATACCTGGTCTGAAAATCACCGACCGGGATGCTGTGCTCCTCGCCGGTATTCACGCACAACAGCAAATCGTGCGGGGCAAAGTCCTGCTGGTCGACGTAATGCGAGTCGTTGGTGCAAATCACCTTCACGTTGTACTTCTTCGCCCACTTCAGCAGCGTCTGGTTCAGGTCTTCTTGGCTTTTGCCCGTGTTGTCGATGTTCTGAATGCCGTGGCGCTGAATCTCGATGTAGTAGTCCTCACCGAATACATCGAGCCACCACTGCAGCAGCTTCTCGGCCTCTTCCTCCGATTTCCACAGCAAGGCCTGCGGAATTTCGGCGCCGATGCAGCAGGAGGTAGCAATCAGCCCTTCGCTGTACTGCAGCAGCAACTCCTTGTCGATGCGCGGGTACTTGCTGTACACACCCTCGATAAAGCTCATGGAGCAGAGCTTGGCCAGGTTCTGGTAGCCGGCTTGGTCTTTGGCCAGCAGCAGCTGGTGGAAGCGGTTGTCCCGCTCGCCCTTTTCGCGGCTAAACTGCTTTTTGTGCCGGTCTTCCACCAAGTAAAACTCGCAGCCCACAATGGGCTTCACGTTGTACTTGTTGGCCTCGGCCACAAAGTTGAACGCCCCAAACATGTTGCCGTGGTCGGTGAGGGCCACCGCGGGCATGCCGTCCTTCTGGGCCTTTTTCATCAGCGCCGAAATGCTGGCCTGGCCGTCGAGCAGGGAGTATTGGGTGTGGCAGTGGAGGTGCGAAAACGTAGGCATAAGCGGGGGCAATGCGGCACAGGGTTGGGGTGCTGCATCAGGTAAAGTTACCGCTGGGGTAGGGGAAAGAGAAATTGGGGGAACGGATGTTTTTGTGTATCAACAACAAAAAACTGCCGCGTTTCGAGCCCTTGGCAGCGTGGCTTACCTAGGGCCCCGCTGGTGCCGCAGGCACCGGCATTCGCCACCACCTAGGAAACCCGTGCAAGTTGGCCAAGGGCCGTGTTCCGGTGCAAAGGCTTACCTTGATGTCGGGCTGTTGCGAGCGGTGCGCGCCAATGCGGCCAAGAGCGGCACAACACCTATCGGCAACCCGCGTTTGTAATACCGGAAGCGTAACAGGTAGCAGCAAGGCGCTGCAAACCAAGTAGTATAATCGGTAGCTACTTAAGCCAAGTTCTGTTATGAAGTCCTTATCTGCGCTTACCGATCCGGTTTACCAAGAACCCAGCCAGTATTCGGCCATTGACCGATGGCTGCTGCGCTTTATTCAGGATAAGCGCGACTTGCCCTTTGCGCGGCTGGTGCTCAACATTACCCTTACGCTGGTGCCGTTGGCGGGGCTGCTGTACTGGCCCGGGCTGCCCGGCCCGGTGTGGTGGGCGGCTGCCATAGCCTATCATTTTCTCAACAATGTTACCTACAAAGGGCCTTTTGGGCTGATGCTGCACTGCACTTGCCACCGCATCCTGTTCAAGAAAAAGTACGCCTTCCTCAACCACTACCTGCCGTGGGGCATCGGGTTGTTTTTCGGGCAAACTCCCGAAACCTATTTTACCCACCACATGGGCATGCACCACGCCGAAAACAACATGCCGGAAGATACCAGCTCGACGATGCGCTACCAACGCGACTCGGTACGAAGCTTTTTGCTGTACCTAGGTACGTTCGTGTTGGTGGGCTTGTACCAGATGTCGAGCTACTTTGTCAGAACCGGGCGGCGCAAGTTTCTGTTTCGCTCCATTCGGGGCGAGGTGTTTTTCTTCGCTCTGTGCGTGGGCCTGAGCTTTGTGAACTGGCCGGCTACATTCACAGTGTTCATTCTGCCGTTCCTGATTTCGCGCGTGGTAATGATGCTTGGCAACTGGACGCAGCATGCCTTTGTCGATCCGGCAGCACCCAACGACGAGTACCGCAACAGCATCACCTGCATCAACACGAAATACAACCACAAGTGCTGGAACGATGGCTACCACGCCAGCCACCACTTAAAGCCCGCCTTGCACTGGACGGCTCACCCCGCCGAATTTACCCGCACCGTGCACGAGTACGCCGCCCACGACGCCATTGTGTTCGACGGCATTCATTACCTGCACCTGTTTGCCTGGCTTATGCTCAAGCGCTACGATCTTATGGCCAAGCACTTCGTGAACCTAGGCGACCGGTATGCCTCCGATGCCGAAGTAATTGAATTGCTGAAAACCCGAACCCGGCGAATTGCACCCGGACAGGCGGTTGCTGCAGCCGCGGCTGCCTAGCGCCAACGCGGTGTAATAAATACTACCGGGTACAACAGTTGAAGGCCCAAAAACGAAACGGGCTGCCCTAGGGCAGCCCGCTTCGTTTTTGGGAAGCAAGAGCTTATTTAACAGGCTTAATGACCAGTACTTCGCCGGGGCGCACGTTGAAATCGGGTTTGCCGTTCCACTCCATGATGTCCTTGATGGTAACGCCGTACTTGCGCGAAATGCCATACATCGACTCGCCGGGCGCTACCGTGTGCTTGATTGCGCCCGAGGCAGCGGTTGGGCTTGCAGCAGGGGCCGATGCAGCAGGTGTGGCCGGTTTAGTGGCCGGTGCCGGGGTAGCAGCCGGCTTGGCCGGGGCCGCGCTGGGGGCCGGAGCAGCCGAGGCCGTAGCACTCGGCGCCGGCGGCGCTACCCGGATAACCTGCCCAATCAGCAGCGCGGGGCTGGGGGGCAGGTTGTTCCAGGCAATAATATCAGCTGGCCGAATGCCAAAGCGGCGAGCAATGGAGTACACGTTCTCCTTGGGCTGAACCGTGTGCAAGCCCGAACTCGGCACCGGCTCTACGGTGGTAGCAACCGGGGCCGGAGCCGCTTGCGCAGCGGGGGCCGGGGCGGGCTTATCGGCTGAAGCTGCAGGTACCGAGGTAGGTGCTGTTGGCTTGGCTGCAGTGGGTGCTGCTGCCGGTGCGGGAGCTGGTGCCGGTTTGCTGGCGGGCGGCGTACTTGGCGCGGGGCGGCTGGCTGGCGTTGCGGGGGCCGCCACCACAGCCACGGGTTCTTCCTCAGCTGCGTCGGCGGCGGGCTCATCGGCCACGGGCGCAGAGGCCGGAAGTCCTTTGTTGCTGCCGGCAGTGGTGCTAGCGTACGCGGGTTGCTGGCTGGGCGCCGGTGCCGCTGCCGAATCGGGGGCAGCCACATCGTTGATGTTTTCGAGGTTCGAATCAGCAGCAGCTTCGCCGGTACCCACCGTGGCATCGGCTACCGCCGGCTCGTCTTGCACCGGTTGCGCGGGAGCGGGTTTGCTGGCCGTAGTAGCCGGGGCAGGGTTGATTGTGGCTGGTTTGCTCGGAGCAGGTTTGGGCGCAGTAGCCGGCGCAGGAACGGGTTCGGCAGGAGTGGGGCTGCCTACCGGCCGCTCCAAAGCTGCCGCTACGGCCCCGTTGGTATCTTTCACGTACTCCACGGCCACCTCGCGGGGGCGGGTGTGCTGCATCCAGAGTACGCGACCGGTTTGCAGCTGCTCGTTGGCAGCCATGCGGTTTTTGCTCCGAATGGCCTTGCTGCGCATTCCGTACTTCTGCGACACCGAGGCCACGCTTTCGCCTTGTTGCGCCACGTGGTACTCCACGGCCGCCTTGTCGCGCTTTTTCTGCACAAAGTAGGGCTGGCCAATTACTATCTGATCGAAAGGCTTAAGGTCGTTGTATTGCAGCAGCTTGCGCAGTTTTATGCCGGTGCGTTGGGCCAGGTCTTCTTTGCTCTCGCCGGGCAGCGCCACCACGGCGCGCAGGCCGTTCACGGTAACAAAGGCGGCGTTGGTGGGGTCAACTTCGGGCTTGGTTACCAGCTTGGAGGCGGCCTGCCGCTGCTGCACGGCCATAGCCAGCAATTGCAGCGAGTCGGTTACGGGCACCAGCGCCGTGTACGACTTATCGGTGGGCACCGCGGCGGCTAGCAGCCAACGGTTGTGCTTGCTCAACTCGGCTGCCGGCGTCTGGATGGCCTGCGCCAGCATTTCCAACGAGTGGCCTCCCATAGCGGGATACTCGCGCAGCATCATGGCCGGACGCGGGTTGGTCCCCACGGCGGGCTCGTAGGCCAGCTTGTGGGCCAGAAAGGTGAGGATGTACGGGTGCGTCTTCTCCGACACTTCCATTTCCGTGGCCGTCGCGTCGGTGGGCAGGGTGTAAGGTTTCACGCCGCCGGGCCCTAGGTTGTAGCTGAGCAGGGTGTTCAACCAGTTGCGGTACATCTGCTGCGAGCGGAGCAGGTACTTGGCCGCGCCGTGGGTTGCGGCTACCAGGTGCTTGCGTTCGTCAACCTGGTCGTTCACGAGTAGGCCAAAGTCCGATGCAGCTTCGCGCTTAAACTGCCAGTAGCCCACCGCATCGTGAATGCTCTGCGCATCGCCCTGCAAGCCGCTTTCCTGCAAGCAGAGGTAGCGAAAATCGAGGGGTACGCCTTCTTCCTGCAGCACTCGGTCGATGATCGGGAAAGCAGCATCGGCCAGGGCTACCCGCGCCTGAAACGACGAAGGGTGCCGCCGCAGGGCATCTACTTTTTGCTGCACGGCCGCCCGCCCCCCATCGGTAAGGCGCAGGCGCAAGCCGGCAAACTGAATTTCGGCGGGTACGGGTACGCTCTGGGCCGCCACCAGCAACGGCAGCAAGCAAAGCAACAAAAGCAGCAGTCTTTTCATAAGCAGGCGGAGCAGACGGAACCAACGCCGCACGGCTTATTCGCCGGTTCCTCAGCTTACAAAGTAGGCGAAAAAATGCGTCGGCGCGGCCTACTAACGCCTGCCAATGTTGTTTTTATATGCGAGCACCTAAGGCTTTTATTGCAGGAAAGGCGCTGCACTCGTGCTATACCCGATCTAGAAACCGCCGCCGGGAGGCGGGCCACCCGGGAAACCGCCTGGCCGGCCGCCGGGGCCAAAGCCACCGGGGCCGCCAGGATTATTGGGCTGATCGTTGGCCGGGGCGCCCGCCCCACCGAAGTTGCGGATGTTGTAGGTAAACATCAGCATCACGTAGCGCTGCAAGATGTTGGTGCGCACGTCCTCCGTGTAGGCCGGCGTAATGTTGCGCTGAATGCTGTTGTTCTGGCCCAGCAGGTCGAAGGCGTACAAACGAATCTCGCCCTGCTGCTTCGGCAGTATCTTTTTACCCAGGCTGGCATTCCAGAGCACAAAATTCTGGTTGAAGCCCGCCGCCAGGCCCGAGTAGGCAATGTGGTTTACATCGGACTGCAGCGTAACGCCCTTGGTGATAATCCAGCTGAAGCGCAGCGTGGTATTCTGGCGGAAAAACTGGCTGTTCGACTGGGTTTGCAGCGTGTTGCGCACGTACGTTTGGGCCGAGTTCGACGACACCGTGAAGTCGAGCTCGGGGCTGATGTTGCTGCTTAGCACTGCCCCGAAGGTGAAGGCTGGCGCGCGGTTGTAGTTCAGCCGCTCGTTTACGAGGCCCGGCGTTTGGCTGTAGCTGGCGCCCGCGTTCAGGTTTAGGTTCGATTTGATGAACGCCAGCGGCAGGGTGTAGTTGGCAAACGAGCGCAGCGTGTACTGCTGGTTCAGGTTTACGGGGCGCGTAATCTGGCCGCCGGCCGGCACAATCACGCCGCCAATGGCCGTGGGCCGCTCCACAATGCGCGTGCTGTTGGTAATAAAGTTATCGGTGTGCGAGCCGCCAATCAGCGCAAAAAACGACGTCGACTTTTCGGGCTTGGCGGCCGAGTAGCGCACAAACAGGTTGTGCGTAAACTCCTGCTGCAGCAAAGGGTTGCCGGTGGTAATCTGCAGCGGGTTGGCGTTGTTTACCACCTCCTGCAACTGGCCGATGCTGGGCTCCTGCGTGCGCATGCGGTAGTTGAGGCGCAGGTTTTGCTGCCGCGAAAAGTTGTAGCGCAGCATGGCATTGGGCAGCACGTTCAGGAAAGTGCGCCGCGTGCGGGCAGCCTGCGGAAACTCCTGCTCGTTGCGCAGCACGGCTTGCTGCACCGAGGCGCCCACCATCCATTGCAGCTGCTGGTCGTTGTAGCGGTAGCTCAGGCCGGCGGCGTTGGTGGTGTAGCTGCTCTCAAACACGTTGCTCAGCGGCGTGTTCAGGGCGGTGTAGCGGCCGGTGCTTGGGTCGAAGTTGTACGTCTTGCGGTCCGAGTCGTTGGGCGTGTAGCCGACGGTGTAGTTCAGCTGCAGTTGGCTTTTGAGGCTGATGGGCTCGGTGTAAATGGCCGAGGCATTCCAGTTCCAGCCTAGCTGGTCGAGGCGGGCGTACTGGTCGGTAAGCCGCCGCGACTCCGGCGTGCTCGTGAAGTCGAGGTTTTCTGAGAACAGGTAGTTGCTGCCGCTGCGGTCGTTGTAGGTGGTGTTCAGACCTAGGGAGAAGGTGCGGCCGCGCTTCAGAAAGCGGTGGCGGTACAGCAGTTGGTTGCCCAGCGTAATGCCCGTGTTGGCCGAGCGGTAGTCGCTGCTGTTGGTGCTTTGGGTGCTGTCGGGCACATCGGCAAACGCTTCCCGGTAAATGCGCCCATCGAGCGTGTTGTTGCTGGTGTTGCGCTGCACCGAAAGGCGCGGCTGCCACAACAGCGAGTTCAGCGAGTCGAACTTGTGCTCGATGCGCAGGCTGGCGCGGTTATTTATGTTGCGGCTGGTGGTAAGCGAGTTCTCGTTGTAGCGCAGCAAATCCACGTTGAAGGCGCGGGCCGTGGTGCTGTTGAGCGTATTGTCGCTTAGGTTGAAAAAGTAGCTGCCTTGCACGTCGGTCTTCTTGCCCCAGCTGTCGGAGTAGTTCAGACCTAGGGCATGGGTGCGCGAAATGCCGCCGCTTTGGTTTACCAAGAAGTTGCTGGCGTTGTTGCCGCCGCCTTGCCCGCCTTGGAAGTTGCCGCCGCCCGGGCCGCCGCCCCCGGGGCGTCCGCCGCCACCCCCGCCGGGGCGCCCGCCACCGCCACCGCCCTGGCGCGAGTTGCCCACCACACCAAGCAAGTCCTCGGTGCCGAAGTTCTGCTCGTTTACGTTGTTGCTCTGGGCAATAACCGAAATGCGCTGCTTGCCCTTAAACGAGTTGATGTTGCCGCTGGCGCGGTAGCGCGTGTCGCCGTCGGTGCCTTGGCCGGCGCCGGCCATTACGCGGCCAAACTGCCCGTTGCGGAATTGCGGACGCGTAACAATGTTGATGGTTTTCTGTTGGTTGCCGTCGTCGAAACCGGTGAACTGCGACTGGTCGGAGGCGCGGTCGTACACCTGAATTTTGTCGATAACCTCGGCCGGAATGTTGCGCAACACCGCGTCGGGGTCGTTGCCGAAAAACTCCTTGCCATCCACCAAAATACGCTGCACTTGCTCGCCCTGGGCCTGCACCTTGCCATCGGTGCCCACAGTTACGCCGGGCATTTTGGTAATCAGGTCTTGCGCGTTAGCGTCGGGGTTCGTCTTGAAAGCGCGGCTATCGAACTGCGCCGTATCGCCTTTTTGCACGGCGACCGGGGCGCGGCCCGTTACCTCCACGCCGCGCAGCGTAACCCCCGAAGCCTGCAACGCAAGCGTGCCAAGGTTCAGCGGCGCGCCGCTTACCGTAACTGCCCGCTTGAGCGTTTGATAACCCAAGAAGGAAACTGTAAGGCGGTAAGTGCCCGCTTCGGCGCCCGGAATGGTGAAGCTGCCATCGGGGTTTACGGCCGCGCCCACCCGCACCGAATCGGCCTGTAGGCGGGTAAGCAGCACGTTGGCGCCTATCAGCGGGGCTTGATCTTTGCTATCGAGCACGCGGCCGCTCACCGGGTAGGTTTGGGCCTGGGCTTGCGCGGCAGCAACAACAAATGGCAAGAGTATCCCTAGGGAGGCGTGTTTCATGACAGCGTAGCGTAGCCTGACGAGCGCCTTAGACAGCCCAAAGCCGCAAGCGTTTAATCGTCGGGGCGTATACGCAAAGCGCCGCCATTAGGTAGTTGCAGCTAATTGGCTGAAGTGCTACCGTTTGCGCACCAAAAATAATCCGTCGCGGATGGGCAAAAACACATTCTCGACGCGCTCATCCTGCTGCACAAAGTCGTTGAAGTCGCGCACGGCGTGGGCGTCTTTATCGGCTGGCTTGAGCGGGTAAGAGGGCAAGGCCTTGCCGCTCCACAGCACGTTGTCGATGAGAATAAACCCGCCCATACGCACTTGCGGCAGCACCAGCTCGTAGTACACGCGGTTGCGAATTTTGTCGGCGTCGATGAACACCATATCCCAGGTTTCGGCCAACGTCGGAATTACCTGCTCGGCGTCGCCGATGTACAGGTGCACGCGGCCACCTAGGCCCGCTTGCTCCACGTAGCGCTCCACGCGGCTGCGTAGCTCGGGGTTTTGCTCCACGGTGTGCAGCTCGCCGTCGGGTGCCAAGCCTTCGGCTAGGCATAGGGCCGAGTAGCCCGTAAACGTGCCCAGTTCCAGCACGCGCCTCGGTTGTACCATTTGGCTTAGCATGCTCAGCAGCCGACCCTGGTAGTGCCCCGACAACATGCGCGGCATCAGGGTTTGCAAATGCGTTTCGCGCACCAAGCGGCCAAGCAGCGGCGGCTCGGGCGAGGTGTGGTCGTCGGCGTATTGCTGAAGTTCGTCGGCGTGGTACATGGGCAGAGTTTGCGCGAAGCTACGCGGTGGTTTTTGCTAGAGCTAAAGAGCTAACCTTGGGGTTGAGGGGTTAGAGCTAGTTCCCCTCCTCAGATGAGGAGGGGCTAGGGGTGGTTGAAAAACTAGAACCAGAAGCTAGATCTAGTAACCGTTCAACGATCCGTCAACCACCCCTAACCCCTCCTCATCTGAGGAGGGGAACTAGCTCCTAATTCTAGCCCTAGCCTAAGCTTTTTGGCCATAGTAATTATCAAGCTTGAAACGGCACCAGCCGAAACTGCCACACGCCTTTGCCCGATTTGCCGGTTTCGAAAGCATGGCCGACGACGCGGTATAATCCCTCGTAGCGAAACACCAGCTCGTTGCTAAGCTCATCAAGCACTTTCCGAAAAACGCGCACGGGCAGGCCGGTTTCGGTGCTCTTCACCAAGGCTAGGTTACGGTCGTTCAGCACTTGATCTGACACTTGGTGCCCCGATTTTGGGTCGCGGCCGCCCTGGCCGGTGTAGATGATTTCGTCTTCGGTGAACACGTCGTCCTCGTACACCTGCGACATCACGATGCTCTCGGCGCCGGTGTGCTGCGAGCCGGCAATGCCCGCCCGCACCGGCCGGTGCATGCCCGACAAGCGCAGCTCGAGCCGGGAGCGAAACGTGTCGCCGGGCAAATACGAACCCACATGACCGAACTGCGGCTGCGCCATAATGCAAGTGTGGCGCGAAGACGTGCCCCGCGCCACCTAGGGTTAGCTGGGTTAAGTTTAGCGGCCTTGGCTGGTGCCGATCTTCGATTCGGGCACGTACTGCAACACGCTGAGCTGGTCTTCGCGCAGCACTTCGTTGGCGAGGTCTTGCAGCTCCGGCGAGGTTACTTCCCGGATTCGCTCGAATATTTCGTTGAGCGACTCCACGCGGCCTAGGTCGAGGGTGCTCTTGCCCAGCAGCTGCATCATACCGCCGTTGCTTTCTTCGGCCATGGCCAGCTGGCCCATCAGCTGCTCTTTGGCCATGTGCAGCTGCGCGGTAGTCAGGGGCTTTTCGCGCAGCAGGCGCAGCTCGCGCAGCACTAGCTGGGTGGTGCGCTCGAGGCGGGCTTTTTCGGTAGCGAAGTAAATACCGAACAACCCCGTGTCGGTGTAGGGCGCGTAGTTGGCGTCGATGCTGTACACAAAGCCGTACTTCTCGCGCACGGCCAGGTTCAGGCGCGAGTTCATGCCCGGCCCACCTAGGATGTTGGTGAGCATGAAAAAGGGCAGGCGGCGCGCATCGGGCAAGGCATAAGCCGGGCAGCCGATAAGCGAATGGGCCTGCGTAATGGGCTTTTGCTCGGTTTGGTGCTTGGGCTTGTAGTCGGCGAAGGGCAGGCGCGGGCGCGCACCCAATTGGGCCGGCAGCGGCGCCAAGTATTTATCGGCCAAGCGCCTTACTTGCTTAAACGGCAGGTTGCTCACCGAGCTAAACACCAGCCGATCGGTGCGCAGGTTTTCCTGCAGAAACCGGAAAAAGTCTTGTTGCTGAAAGGCCGATACGCTCTCGCGCGTACCCAGGATGTTGTGACCTAGGGAGTGCTCGCCGTACACCACCCCGTCGAAATCGTCGATGATAGCGTCCTCGGGCGTGTCGACGTACATCGACATTTCCTCCAGAATCACGCCGCGCTCTTTCTCAATTTCCTTCACCGGAAACACCGAGTTGAAGGTAAGGTCAGTCAGCAGCTCGAACGCCCGCTCGAAGTGCGTGCTCAGCAGCGAAGCGTAAAAGCAGATTTTCTCCTTGGTGGTGTAGGCGTTCAGCTCGCCGCCCACGGCTTCCAAGCGGTTGAGAATGTGAATGGAGCGGCGCTTTTCGGTGCCTTTGAAGGCCATGTGCTCCCAGAAGTGCGCCAAGCCGTACTGCTCGGGGCGTTCGTCGCGCGAGCCAATATCGAGTAGGAAACCGCAGTGGGCTACTTTGGTGTGCGGCACTTGCTTGTGCAGCACCCGAATGCCGTTGGGTAACTCGTAAAAATCGTATTCGAGCATGGATATGGAAATGCGGAACGGGGCTAAGCAGCGCCCAAAACGCTAAAAACCAGAGAAAGACAGTTGGTTGACCTAGGCTGGTGAGCCAAGGCAAAGGGCAGCAAAGGTACAACAGCAAAGTACGCCACTGTTACCTAGGTAAGTAATACGGCGCGGGGCACCTTAGCGTGCCGCTGCCACCGGCGCTGCCCACGCCTCGGCTTCGGCCAGCACACCTAGGAGCTGTTGGGTTTCGATGCCGTGGGCGCACCGGAAATGGCCTAGTGGGCACTTGCGGTAGCCGTGCAGGCCGCAGGGTTTACACTCCAGCTCCTCGGCAATTTCCACCACGCGGGCAAAGGAGCTAAGCGGGCCGAAGCCGAAATACGGTACCGTGGAGCAGAATACGGCGCAGGTAGGCGCATCCACGGCCGAGGCCAAGTGCTGCGGGGCCGAATCGTTGACGTAGTTGAGCACGGCGCCGCGCATCAGGGCCGCCGAAGCCAGCAACGACAGCTTGCCCGCCAGGTTTATTACCCGGGGCCGTCCGGCTTTTTCGAGCAAGTCCTGGCACTCGGCTGCATCGGGCGGGCCACCTAGCAAGTACACGGTGTAGTGCGCGGGCAAGGCCCGCAGCAGCTTAGCCCATTGCTCCCGCGGAAACTGCTTGGTAAACCATACCGAGGTAGGGGCAATGCAGATGTACGGGCCCGCCTCGGAGTAGGTCGCGGCGGCGGCCTCGTCGGCGGCGGTGGGGTAGAGGCGGGGGCGGGTAAGCGGAGCCGGTATGCCCGGCTCGAGCAGGCTAAGGTTGCGGCTCACCTCGTGCACCCCTGGCGCAAAGCCGTGGGGCAGCCGGTGCGTAAACAAAAAACTCAGCGGGTTCTTATCAAAACCAATGCGCTGCCGAGCACCCGAAAAAGCCGTGAGGAAGCCCGTGGAGGCAAAGCGTTGCAGGTTGATGACGCGCCCATAGTGGGTAGCGCGCACTTGCTGGAGCAGGCGCCACAAGCCCCCGTATTTTTCGTTCTTCTTATCCCACACCAGCACCTGCCGCACGTGCGGGTGGCCTTTCAGCAAACCTTCGTTGCCGCGGCGCACGAGCACGTCCACGGGCGTATCGGGCTCGGTTTCGTGCAGGCGCTCGAGCAATGCCGTAGCCAAAATCACATCGCCGATAAAGGCGGTCTGAATCAGCAAAATGGCTTGGTTAGCGGCTGGGCTTTGCATAGGATAAAGCAAGGATACAAATATACCTGCGGGCCGCTTTGCTGCAACTGTTATTGTACAATTTGCGAAAGCGGGCCTTTACCACCGGGCGCATCCTATGTTGCTACAACATATCGGCCCGAATAATTAGCTCCCGGGCGGGGCAGTTTGCCGTTAGCCCCTGGGTGCAAACTGCCAATTCCGGCCTTGGCACCTAGGGGCTAAAACCTAACTTGCACCCGGCTGCGCTGGCGGCCGCTATTCCGCACGCTAATACCCACTCCATGCGCTACGGCTCAATCTCCCCCGAACTCTTCGTCCACAACCGCCGCAACTTCGAGCGGCAACTGCTGCCCGGCTCGTTGGCCATATTCCACTCCAACGACATCATGCCTACCAACGCCGATGGCACCATGGCGTTCCGGCAAAACAACGACCTGTTCTACCTTTCGGGCGTCGATCAGGAAGAAAGCATCCTGGTCATCTTCCCCGATGCCAAGCTGCCGCAGTACCGCGAAATCCTGTTTCTGAAGGAAACCAGCGAGCATATTCTGGTGTGGGAAGGCTACAAGCTCACCAAAGAGCAAGCGCGCGAGCAGTCGGGCATCAAAACCATCATGTGGCTCGACTCTTTCAAGCAGGTGCTGCACGCCCTGATGAACGAGGCCGAGCACGTGTACCTGAACACGAACGAGCACATCCGCTCGGTGGTGGAGGTGCAAACCCGCGACGCCCGCTTTATCCGCGAAATCCGGGAGCAGTACCCGCTGCACAACTACAAGCGCGCCGCGCCCATTATGCACCAGCTGCGCGCCATCAAGAGCCAGGAGGAAATCCGGCTGATGCGCCGCGCCTGCGAAATCACGGGCAACGCGTTCCGCCGCTTGCTGGGCTTTGTGCGGCCCGGCGTGATGGAGTACGAAATCGAAGCCGAAATCTTCCACGAGTTCCTGCGCAGCGGCTCGCGCGGCCCCGCCTACGGCAGCATCATCGCCTCGGGCGCCAACGCCTGCATTCTGCACTACGTGAGCAACGACCGCGAATGCCACGACGGCGACGTGCTGCTGCTCGACTTCGGCGCGGAGTACGCCAACTACGCCGCCGACCTTTCGCGCTCCATCCCCGTGAACGGCAAGTTTACCGAGCGCCAGCGCCAAGTGTACGACGCGGTGCTGCGCGTGATGAAGTTTGCCAAATCGCAGCTGGTGGCCGGCAACAACATCGAGGATTACCACGCCGCCGTGGGCCGTACCATGGAGCAGGAGCTCATTGGCCTGGGCTTGCTCAGCCAAGGCGACGTGAACAACCAAGACCCCGCCGCGCCGCTGTACAAGAAGTACTTTATGCACGGCACCTCGCACTACCTAGGACTTGATGTGCACGATGTGGGCGCCAAGTACCGCACCTTCGAGCCGGGCATGGTGTACACCGTGGAGCCGGGCATCTACATCCGCGAGGAGGGCCTGGGTATCCGCCTCGAAAACGACGTGGTAATTACCCGCTCGCAGTGCGAAGACCTAATGGCCGACATTCCGCTGGAGGCCGACGACATCGAGCGCCTGATGGCCCAACGCTAGCAACACTTCATCTTGAAGTAATGCAAAACGCCGCCCCGGCCCGGGGCGGCGTTTTTCTTTTTTTGGCAGCGCCGGCAGGGCTTTGAGCAGTACGGCCAAACAAGGGCGCCAGCCGCTGGCACTCAGCAGGAACAGCCGCTTGTGCTACCCGCCGAACCGCAATAATATGCCCGAAAACACAACTAAGTAAGGCTTTGAAAAGTATAGTGTGGCGTTAATGTATGGGATGCAATAGCGTATTTCGCGCCCCAAACTGCTTTTCCTCACTTAAGCGTTTCGCTCATGAAACACCTTATAACCACATCTGTCCTGGGTCTGGCGCTGCTGGCGGCGGCCCCGCGCGGACAAGCGCAAAACGCCGACCGTCGTTGGGGCCTGGGCCTCAACGTAAGCACGTTTCAGTACAAAGGCAACTTCGGTTCGGAGTACTGGAAGCTCGATCAGGCGGAGTTTGGTCCCGGCCTCAGCATCAACCGCTACATTTCGCCGGGCCTCGACATGGGCCTGCACCTGAGCTACGTGGAGCTAAAGCACACCACCGCGCAGGGCAATCCGTACTTCGGTTCGAGCTTCGAAACCAACGTGATAAATGCCAACCTAGGCTTTAAGCTGAAGCTGAACAACGGTTGGGCCCTGAAGGAGGACGCCCGCGTGCAGCCCTACCTGCTGGTGTCGCCGGGCTTGGCCTTTGCCAGCGCCGGGGGTACCCTCAACCGCGACAACCAGTCGCGCACCTTCGACGAGAGCAAGACTTACTTCGATGTGCACGGTGCAGCGGGCATCAACTTCCGCCTGGGCGATGCCGTGGGCCTGTTCGTGCAAACGGGCCAGCACTTCCCGCTAGGTGCCAACCTCGATAACCAGCCCAACCGCGACGACAACAGCATCGACGACCGGTACCTGCAGCACACCGTGGGCCTGAACATCGGCCTGGGCAAAGCCAAGGATACCGACGGCGACGGCGTACGCGACAAAAAAGACAAGTGCCCGGACACCCCCGCTGGTGTGCAGGTTGACGAAAACGGCTGCCCGCTCGACGGCGACAAGGACGGTGTGCCGGATTACCAAGATCAGTGCCCCACCGAAGCCGGCAAAGCCGAGCTGCAGGGCTGCCCTGATAAAGACAACGACGGCGTACGCGACAAGGACGACGACTGCCCCGACCAGGCTGGTACGGCTGCCCTGCGCGGCTGCCCCGATGCCGACGGCGACGGCGTAGCTGATAAGAACGACAAGTGCCCCGACACCCCGAAAGGCGTGCAGGTAGACGCCAACGGCTGCCCGATTGATGCCGACGGCGACGGTGTGCCCGACAGCGCCGACCGCTGCCCCAACACCCCCGCCGGTGCCAAGGTAGACGCCAACGGCTGCCCCGAAATTCCGCAGGAAATCCGCAAGCTGGAGCAGCCCATCCGCTTCCGCACCAACAGCACGCAAATCCTGCCCTCGTCGTACCCCACGCTAGATAAGATGGTACGTGCCCTGCAAGAGCACCCCGAGTACAGCATCCGCATCGTAGGCCACGCCGACTCGCGCGGTACCGATGAGTACAACCAAGGCCTGTCGGAGCGCCGTGCTATTTCGGCCAAGAACTACTTTACCCAGAAAGGTGTGGACCCGAGCCGCATCCCGACGCTGGGCATGGGCGAAAGCGCACCCGCCGCACCCAATACCTCGGCCAAAAACATGTCGCAGAACCGCCGCGTTGAGTTCCGCTTCGAGTTCTTCATCCCCGGCCAAGAAGCTGCCCCGCAGCCCTAAGTCCTAGGTGATGATTCGCTAAAAAGCGGCGCCCCAGCAATGAGGCGCCGCTTTTTTTGTCGGCGAGGGGTGGCTCCTGTCATCCTGAGCTTAAGCGAAAGGCCTTCTCACGTCGGGACCCCCCCGACCCCCTCCCCAAAAGGAGAGGGGGAGCCTGATGACCTAGGGCCGTTGTCATGTCGAGCAGAGCGAGACATCAGAGGTGCTGACGCCGGATAGCATACACTCCCCTCTGCTTTTGGGTAGGGGCTGGGGGTGAGGTCCCGACGTGAGAAGGTCCTTCGCTAGGCTCAGGATGACAAACGGCGCAGCGGAGCCTCGGGCCTGCAGAAACAAAAGGGCCGGGGCAGCACTGCTGCCCCGGCCCTTTGGGTAAAAACCAGGAATGGCTACCTAGGCTACTTGGTGATTTCGCCAGTCATGCCCGGCAAAATCTTGGTTAGCTGATCGAGCTGCGCTTGCGTGAAGTCGCCGCTGATGGCCATCATCAAAAACGAATCGGGTACGTCCTGCACGCGGCTGGTAGCTACTACCTCGCGTATCCGGTCGCCGCTGCGGCGTACGGAGTAGCGGTAAGTGTTGCCGGCCGCGCCCTCGGTGGGCGTGGTGTTCAGGGGTTCGTAGCGTTCGTTGCGCAGCAGGCCGTCTACCTCATTCAGCAGGCCGCGCTCGGTGAGGTTGCGGGCGCGGGCCGAGGTAGGCGTAAAAGTTAGGGCCCGAATGCTGCGCACAGCCGTAATGGCCTGCACGGCGTCGGCGTCGGACATGCGGCTTACGCGGCCCAGCACAATCCGGGTCAGCAAGTTGGGCTCGTACGTAGTGGCCCGAAAGCCGGAGCGGTTTTCGTATTTGTTGAAAAACTCAGCAACGGTGCGAGCCGGAGTTTCGGGGCCGGCGGCGCGGCAGGCACCAAGCCAAAGCAGCAACAGCAGGGGCCAGAGGCGAAGCAGGGTAGGTTTCATCATGGCAGCGAAGTAAGGCGTTTGCGCAGATATGCACGCCTCTACGTGCCGCTGCGGCCGCAAGATTTACTCAAATGCCACCACGTTCAGGAAGAACACCTCGCGCGGGCTGCCTTGCTCGGGGCGCACGCGCTGGTAGCCGTAGGCCAAAAAGCGGCTGCCGTACCAGGGCAAAATACCCGTGCGCGTGGTGGAAACGGCTTTTTCGCGCAGGCCTTGGGTGTTGGTGGCCAGCGGCACGTGCAAATCGTTGGGCGAGGGCGCGGTGCGGTCCACAATCTTGTAGCGTATTTTATCCTCGTCGACGTAGGCCAAGGCCAAGCGGCGGCCATCGGGCAAGGGGCGGGCACGCACGGTTTCGGTAAGCGTGGGTCGCTCGGCGTTTTTCAGCACGAAGGTGTTGTCCCAGAGCAAGGTGCCGTTGCGGTCGAAGCCGCACACAATGGCGTGCGACGACCGGTAGCCGTCGAAGGTGCGGTTGGGCGCAAACAGCACCAGGCCGTACGAATCGTAGCGGTAGCGCGGGTAATAGATTTCGGCCATCAGCACGTAGCCATCGTCGAAGGGCAACATGCGGTGCGTGAGGATGCGGTAGCGCAGGCGCAAATCGCGGCCGGCGGCGCGGCGCTGCGCGCTGCGGGCCCGCAGGCGCTCGGCCCGGCGCGGCTTCATGAAATCGAAAAAGTGCTTGAGCACCGTGAAATCGTAGAAGCGCAACGGTGGCCGCGCGGTGGGCCCGCCCGATAGGTCGGTGGCAAACAGGCCCTGCGAGTACCTAGGGTCGCGCAGGGTGTAGGTGCCCGTGAGCAAGCGCCGCACGCTGTCGCCGGGGCTGAGCTCGGCCGTAACCAGCCCGCGGCCGCTTTCGGCCTGGATAAACTGCGAAGCCAGCAACTGCCCGCGCGCCGAAAGCTGCTTTACCTGCAAGCGCGACAGCCGCCCGTTGGTTTGGCTGAGCACGTAGCCCACGCGCTCGGTAGCCGAGTCGGCCAAAAAAGTAAGCTGCGTGGGCAGCGGCTCGTACACCGAGGGCAGCAGCCGGAACTCTTCGCCGTCCATGTCGATGTGCATTACGGTGAGGTGCTGCGCCACCTGCACCGTGGCAAACAGCTTGCCGTTAAGCACCTCCAGATCGTAGAGGTCGTTTACAAGTTTGGTATCGAAAGAGAAACCTTGGGTTTGGCCGTTGCGCAAATCGAGCCGGAACACCTGAAACCGCGACTGAATGTAGCCCGACTGAAACAGGGCGTAGGCGTAAGGCGTTTCGGCGCAGGCAAAACGCAGATCGAACTCGGTGGGCACCTCCACCACGGCTTCGCGCGCCAGCTGCAGCTCGCGGTTGAAATGCTGGAAGCGGTATTCGATCTTGAAGGAATTGCTGGGCTCGTTTTCCACGAACAACACCACCGTGCTATCGGGCAATGGCACCACCTGCACGTCGCTGTAGCTGGGCTCAAGCTTTAGCTCCAGGCGCTTGGGCTGCGTGGGAGCGAGCTGCGCACGCAAGCCCAGCGGCAGCCACAGCAGCAACAGCATCAGGTAATGGCGAGGCATAAGCAGGGGGTAGGGGTAGGGCGAAAGCAGCTTCCTTAAAAATACAACAAAGCCTGGCCAAAAGACATACCCCTAGGTGGCTTAGTGCGCCAGCTCGAGCAGCACGTCGAACTCGGCCGGTTGTAATGGCATTACGGATAAGCGCGATTGGCGGAGCAAGCTAATTTGCCGCAGCCGCTCATCGGCCTTAATGGCAGCCAACGATACGGTGCGCGGCAGGCGTTGGTGCGGGCGCAAATCCACGGCTACCCACGGTGTGTTGGGCTCGGCGGTGCGGTCGGGGTAGGCGGCGCGGGCTACCTCGGCAATGCCCACTACTTCTTTATCGGTAACGCTGTGGTACACGAGCACTAGGTCGCCGGGTTGCATTTGGGACAAGAAGTTGCGGGCCTGGTGGTTGCGTACGCCGGTCCAGTCGGTTTGGCCGTCGCGCTCGAGGTCGGAAAAGCTGTACGCGGCAGGTTCGGATTTAACGAGCCAGTAATTCAATGGAAGTAACAAGTAACAGGTGACAAGGAACACGATGCCGCAAACCAGCAGGTGCAAGTCAAAAGTAGCTACCAGCTTTTAGCCAACAGCCAACAGCTAATAGCTAACAGCTTATTTCCGTTTCACCTTCAGCACGTCGTTTTCGAGCGACACGATTTCCAATTGGTAATCGGGGTCTTTTTTGTCTTCGAGGCTGATGCGTAGGGTATTGTCGTTTGCGGGCGCCCAGGTGCCTTTGCGGCCCTCAATGCCGTCGGTGGGGGCAATGTCGTATTGCGTAAACAAGCCGTTTTGCTCGAAGGCAAAGCCCGTGCGCCCGCGCGACGGCGGAAAGTTGTAGGTATTGGGGCGGTACACGCGAATGTCGCCTTGGTCTTCTTCGTGGGCGTGCAGCCAGGTGCGGTACAGCATTTTCATTTTTAGCTCGGTGGCACTGCCCGAGTCGTTACGGCAGGTGCTCGAGAGCAACAGCACACAAAGGGCAAATAGCAAGGCAGAGAGTCGCATAGCGGCTAACATACGTAACCTAGGTGGCTTTTGCCGTAACCCTACCACGCCGCCCTGCGGTTTTGCGTATAGCTTTACTGCTTCAAACGATACTTGCCTTGGAAAACCGCGCCCTCATTCGCGCCTTTCGGCTGATGGCCCAGCTGCTGGAGCTGCACGACGAAAATCCTTTTAAGGTGCGCGCCTACGAAAGCGCCGCCGCTGCCATCGACCGCCTCGAGCAGCCCTTGGCCAACCTCGAGCCCAGCGAGTTTACTACCGTTGGGGGCCTAGGTAAAGGCGCTGCCCTAGCGGCGCAAGAGCTGCTGCGCACGGGCACCTTCCCCGAGCTGGCGCGTCTGCAAGAAGCCACCCCGCCCGGCGTGGTGAGCATGTTAAGTATCAAAGGCTTTGGGCCGAAAAAGATACGGGCCCTGTGGCGCGAGCTAGGCGTTGAAACCGTTGACGCGCTGCGCGAAGCTGCCGAGCAAAACCGCGTGGCTGCGCTCAAAGGCTTTGGCGCCAAAACCCAAGAGGCGCTGCTGCAAGCGTTGGAGTTCACGGCGCAAAGCAAGGGCAAGCTGCTCATCAACCAGGCGCAAAACCTGGCCGCGCAGTTGGTGACCTTGCTGCAGGAAGCCCTGCGCACCGAGCAAGTGGCCGCGGCGGGCGAAGTGCGCCGTGCCCTGCCGGTGGTCGAAACCATCCGGGTGGTGGTGGGCACCAACCAGCCATGGGCCGTGCACGAGGCCCTAGGTGCCATCGAAGCCTTGGTGGCCGATGATGCCAACTCGGGGCCCTTTGCTTGGCGCGGCACGGCGCAGGAGTCGGGCGTGAAGGTGGAAGTGCAAATTGCTACCCCCGAGAACTACACCAACTGCCTGTTTCTGCAAACCGGCTCCGATGCCCACCTCTCGGCGCCCCTAGGTGCCAAAGCACCGGCGGCCACGTTGCGCCAATTGGTGCGCCAAACCAAGTTTTTCAGCGAAGCGGCCATCTACGAAAAAGCCGGCCTGCAGTACATCGAGCCCGAAATGCGCGAGGGCGCCGGCGAAATAGAGGAAGCCGCCGCGCACAAGCTGCCTGTGCTGCTTACCGAAGCCGACCTGCGCGGCTCGCTGCACAACCACAGCACCTACTCCGATGGGGCGCACTCGTTGCGCCAAATGGCCGAGTTCCTGCGCGACAACGGCTACCAGTACCTAGGCATCTGCGACCATTCGCGCGCCGCGCACTACGCCAATGGGCTCAGCATCGAGCGGGTGGAGCAACAGCACCAAGAAATTGAACGCCTCAACCGCGAGCTGGCGCCCTTCCGCATATTCAAAGGCATTGAGTCGGACATCCTCTCGGATGGTTCGCTCGATTACCCCGACGAGGTGCTGGCTTCTTTCGACTTTGTGGTGGCCTCGGTGCACAGTGGGCTGAAGATGGACAAGGAGCGCGCCACCGAGCGCCTGTTGCGCGCCATTGCCAACCCGTACTGCACCATGCTAGGGCACCCCACCGGGCGCCTGCTGCTGCGCCGCGAGGGGTACCCGCTCGATTACGAAGCCATTATTGATGCTTGCGCCGAGCACAACGTGGCCATCGAAATCAACTCGAACCCTTGGCGCCTCGACCTCGATTGGCAATGGGTGCGCTACGCCTTAGGTAAAGGTGTGCGCCTGAGCATCAACCCCGATGCCCACCACACCGATGGCTACGCCGACATGCGTTACGGCGTGGAGCAAGGCCGCAAAGGCGGCCTCACGGCGGCCATGACGCTGAACGCCCTGACAGGGGAGGAGCTGGCGGCGTATTTTGAGCAGCGCCGCGCCCAAGCCGTAAAGTTTTCGGGGCCCAAGGCCGCCGCCACGAAACCCGTCGACTTCGGCCCGCTGTTCGGCTAAGGCGCCTCGGCGGTAGCCTAGGGGCTGGCATCAGAGAAACAAGCTTAACCAGTGAAGATTTTAGTTCTGCGCTTTTCCTCCATTGGCGACATTGTGCTGACCACGCCGGTGGTGCGCTGCCTCAAGCAGCAAGTGCCCGATGCGCAGGTGCACTACTGCACCAAACCTGCGTACCGGGACATGCTCGAGGCCAACCCCTACGTGGATAAAGTGCATTGCTTAACCGGTTCGCTCAAGGAACTGGTGCGCGAACTGCAGCAGGAGCGGTTCGATTTCATCGTCGATCTGCACAACAACCTGCGCACCTTCCTGATTAAGCTGCAGTTGGGCCGGCCGAGCGCCAGCTTCAACAAGCTCAACTTACGCAAGTGGCTGCGCGTGAACCTGAAATGGGATGTGCTGCCGCGCGTGCACATTGTACAGCGCTACCTGGCCGCTGCCGCGCCCCTCGGCGTGCACGACGACGGCCGCGGCCTCGACTATTTTATTCCGCCCGATCAGCGCGTTGACGTGGAGCAAACCTTGCCCGCCGACTTTCACAACGGCTACGTGGCCTTTGCCATCGGTGCGCAACACGCCACCAAGCGCCTGCCTGTGGAGCGCATTATCGAGCTGTGCGGGCAGTTGCGCCGCCCGGTGGTGCTCCTGGGCGGCCCCGAAGACGAAAGCACCGGCCACGTGATTGAGCTGCACTTCGAGCAGCACCAGCCCCGCGAGCATTCTGGGGTTACGCCGCATAACATTCCGGCATCGCCTTACTATTTCGACAAAACCGCGCTGCCGCCTTCGCGCACCACTATCTACAATGCTTGCGGCCGTTTTTCGCTGCACCAATCGGCGTCGCTGGTAAAGCAGGCGCAGTTGGTCATCAGCCACGATACCGGCCTGATGCACATTGCAGCGGCTTTCCGCAAGGAAATCTTTAGTGTGTGGGGCAATACCGTGCCCGAATTCGGCATGTACCCGTTCCGCACGGAGTTTCGGGTGCTGGAGGTGGAGGGGTTGGCCTGCCGGCCGTGTTCCAAGATTGGCTACGATAAGTGCCCGCAAGGCCACTTCCGCTGCATGCGCGACATCCGCTTCGACCTTGATTTGCCGCCCGCCCGCGACGCCCGTTAAGCACCAGCTTCCACAACCAAAAAGCCGACCTAGCATCCTAGGTGGGCTTTTTCAGGTCAGGCCACGGCAGGTTTGCCGCAAGCAACGTAGTTAGGCAAGCACCCACTTGCCCCAAGCTTGTTGCCGCATGACTGAAAACACTCCCGCCGCCACCCAACCGCCACCCGCCGACCACACCGTGGTGGTGCGCGTAGGCCCCGATGCGCTGCTTGCCGATGTGCAGGCCGGCCGACATACCTTCATCATCGACGAGCCCGTGGCCGTTGGTGGGCACGACCGCGGCCCCACGCCCTACGATATGCTGCTCTCGGCCCTAGGTGCCTGCACGGCCATCACGCTGCGCCTGTATGCCAACCAAAAGCAATGGCCGCTCGAGGGCGTAGAGGTACGCCTTTCGCACGGGCGCGAGCACCGGCTCGACTGCGAGCAATGCGAGCAGGAAGCCGGTGCCAACCTCGAAGTGGTGCGCAAGCAGCTGCGCCTGCTCGGGCCCCTCACGGCCGAGCAACGCCAGCGTTTGGAGGTAATCTCGGCCAAGTGCCCGGTGCAGAAAACCCTCAGCAAAAGCCTGCGCATCGAAACCACTTTGGTGCCCGCCGATGCTTGGGTGTGAGCCCTAGGTACCCACAGCTTGCGTTGCCATAAAGGGCCTACGCACCGAACAAAAAACCTTGCCGACTCCAGATCAAGCAATGCCTGCGGTAGTCGTTCTGCATAAGCCCAACAAAAAGCCCGGTTGCTGTTAGCAACCGGGCTTTTTGTTACCTAGGCGAAGCGCTGGAGCTAGCCCAGCTGCGCAAAGCCGCAGTAGCGGTGCAGCACCTCGGGCAGGCGAATGGTGCCATCGGCTTGCTGGTTGTTTTCGAGCAAGGCTGCCACAATGCGCGGCAAGGCCAGCGCCGAGCCGTTGAGCGTGTGCAGCAGCTGCGTTTTGTTGTTTTCGTCGCGGTAGCGCAGCTTCAGGCGGTTGGCCTGGTAGGTTTCGAAGTTCGAGCAGGAGGATACCTCCAGCCAGCGCTGCTGCGCCGCCGACCACACTTCCAAGTCGTAGGTGAGGGCCGAGGTGAAGCCCATATCGCCGCCGCAGAGGCGCAGCACGCGGTAGGGCAGCTCCAGCTTCTGCAGTAGGCCTTCGATATGGCCCAGCATGCGCTCCAGGGTTTGGTACGAGCGCTCCGGCAGATCGATTTCCACAATCTCTACCTTATCGAACTGGTGGAGGCGGTTGAGGCCGCGCACGTGCGCACCCCACGAGCCCGCCTCGCGGCGGAAGCAGGGCGTATAGCCCGCGTTGCGCACGGGCAGGCGCTCGGTGGCAATAATTTCGTCGCGGTAGAGGTTGGTAATGGGCACCTCCGCCGTCGGAATTAGGTACAGGTCGTCGGCGGTGGCGTGGTACATCTGGCCCTCTTTGTCGGGCAGCTGACCGGTGCCGTACCCCGAGGCCTCGTTGATGAGAATGGGCGGCTGCATTTCGGTGTAGCCGGCGGCCATGGCTTCATCAAGGAAGAAGTTGATGAGCGCGCGCTGCAAGCGGGCACCCTGGCCTTTGTACACCGGAAAGCCGGCGCCCGTAATCTTATTGCCGAGCTCAAAATCGATGATATCGAGCTTCTTAATCAGGTCCCAGTGGGGGAGGGCTTCGCCGGGTAGTTCGGGCTTATTGCCTACTTCGCGCACCACCTCGTTATCGTCGGCCGAGCGGCCGGCCGGCACGCTCGCGTGCGGCACGTTCGGAATGCGATACAAGGCGTCCTGCAGCTCCTTTTCCACGCCGGTTAGCTCTTCGGCAGCGGTTTTGGTTTGCTGCTTGAGGGCGGCGGTGCGGCTTTTCAGCTCTTCGGCGCCGGCTTTGTCGCCGCTTTTCATCAGCGCGCCAATTTGCTGGGCCAGCTTGTTGGCCTCGGCCTGGGCCGAGTCGTGCTCGGTTTGCAGCTGTCGGCGGCGTTGGTCGAGCTCCAGCACACGTTGCACCTCGGCCTCAGCGTTGGGGAAATTCCTTTTGGTTAGGCCGGCCAATACCCGGTCGGTTTGTTCTTTCAGGACGGAAACTTGCAGCATACTTCGGCGACGATACGCGATGAAACGTGGCAAAAGTAGCGGTTTTCGGGTGCCGCCGGCAGTTCTGCCGCCGAGTTGGTGCGCTTCGGCACCTAGGAGCCGAAAAGCAAACAGCCCGCTCGGAACTAAGCCAATCTGCGAAAAGTTAAATTCTCGAGCACTGTTTATAAAATCGGTGCATCCTATTGGCCCTTTTGGCCGTATTGCGTAACATTGCGCAAGCAAGCCGGCGTCTGATGCCGGGCCCAGCCCTAGGTGGTTTCCGGCCCGATTGGTTCCAGCGCCCAGAGTCTCTAGCTTTTCTGACATCCTGCCCGCGCGTTTGCGCTGCTTATCTGTTGGGTTTGTGCCGTGGCAGCTCGCCAAAGGGCCGCGGCGGCATTTGCCGGGCATCTCCACCCCGATTTCTCTCCCTCCCGTACCCATTTATGTACACTATTGACGAGCTCAAGGACCGCTTGTTGTCCGAGCTGAAGGAAATAGCCGAATCCCTTAACGTGGGCAATTTCCGCCGCCTGAGCAAGCAGGACCTTATCTACAAGATTCTGGATCAGCAAGCTATTACGCCGCCCGATAAAATGCCTACCAAACGGGCTCCGCTGGCCGAAACCATTGATGCCGCCCCTGCGCTGAATGGCAACGCAGCCCCAGCCGGCCGCCCCGAGCGCCGTGGTGGCCGCACTGCGGCACCGGCACCTGCGCCGTTGGCCGCCGAAGTTCCCGCACTCGAAGCAGCTGTGGCAGTAGCCGACGCACCCGCCGTTGCGGTGCCGGAGGTACAAGCCAACGGGCGCCCGCCGCGCGGCGCACAGCGCGGTGGCCGCGGCCGTCGCAACGACGCCCCGGCCGTTTCCCTTGCCCCCGACGAAGACGCCAACACAACTGCCGCACCGCTGCCGCCCGTGGAGGCCCCGGCCCCCGACGCGCCCGTTATTGCGCAACCCGTACCCGAAATTCCGCAGCCCGCCGAAGCACCTGCGCCGCGCCCGGCCGAGGAGCAGCCCCGCGAGCAACGCCCCGTGCGTTTTGTGGTGCCGCAACCCGGCCGCGAGCCGCGCGAAATTCGCCCGGCCGATTACCGCCGCGACGCGCCGCGTCCCAACCGCAACGAGCCCCGCGAGCCGCGCCCCGTGCAGCAGGGTGCCCCCGAGCAAGCGCCCCAGGCGCCGCGCCCCCTAGGTGAGCAGCCGCGTCCGCTCAACGGGCAGGCACCGCAACAGCAGCAGCTACCCCGCGATGAACGCGAAGTGCGCGAGCCGCGGGAACCCCGCGAAATGCGCGAAGGCCGCGAACCCCGCGACCGTGACCAGCGCCGCGAAGAACGCTTTAACCGCGAAGGCCGCCAACCGCAGCAGCAAGGGCCGCGCCAGGCCGGCGAGCCAGGCCAGCAGCCGCAACAGCAGCGGCAGCCGCAATTGCCGCGCGTCGAGTCGTTGGATATCACCATCCCGAGCGAAGGTGCCCTGGAGATGATGCCCGACGGCGGCTACGGCTTCCTCCGCTCGCCCTACTACAACTACTTAGCCTCGCCCGACGACATTTACGTGTCCCCGCAGCAGGTAAAGCAGTACTCGCTCAAGGCCGGCGACACCGTGAAGTGCACCGTGCGCCCGCCCAAAGAAGGCGAGAAGTATTACGCTCTGGTAACGGTAGAGAGCGTAAACGGCCGCTCGGTAGAAGACGTGCGCGACCGGATTTCCTTCTCGCACCTTACGCCGTTGTTTGCCGAAGAGCGCCTGAAGCTGAGCACCTCGCCCTCGCAGTACAGCACGCGTATTCTGGATTTGTTTGCCCCCATTGGTAAAGGCCAGCGCGGCCTGATTGTGGCGCAGCCGAAAGTAGGCAAGACGGTGCTGCTGCAAGAAATTGCCAACTCCATCGCCGAAAACCACCCCGAGGTGTACCTGATGATTTTGCTCATCGACGAACGCCCCGAGGAGGTAACCGAAATGCAGCGCACGGTGAAAGCCGAAGTGCTCAGCTCGACCTTCGACGAAACCGCCGACCGCCACGTGAAAATCGCCGGCATGGCCCTCGACAAAGCCAAGCGCCTGGTGGAGTGCGGCCACGATGTGGTAATTCTGCTCGACTCGATTACCCGCCTCGCCCGCGCCTACAACACGGTGCAGCCCTCGTCGAGCCGCATCCTGTCGGGTGGTATCGATGCTGGCGCACTCCAGAAGCCCAAGCGCTTCTTCGGTGCCGCCCGCAACGTTGAGAATGGCGGTTCGCTCACCATCATTGCCACAGCCCTGACGGACACCGGCTCGAAGATGGATGAAGTAATCTTCGAAGAATTCAAGGGCACCGGCAACATGGAGTTGCAGCTCGACCGCAAGCTGGCCAACAAGCGCATCTTCCCGGCCATCGACGTGCCGGCATCCGGCACCCGCCGCGAAGACCTGCTGATGGGCAAGGAAGAGCTCAGCCGCGTGTGGGTACTGCGCAAGTTCATGTCCGACATGACCTCCACCGAGGCCATGGAGTTCCTGAAAGACCGCATGAAAGGCACCCGCGACAACATGGAATTCCTGGTATCGATGAACGGCTAAGCGCTGTTCATTCAACCGCTAACAAAAAAGCCCCGCCAGCAATGGCGGGGCTTTTTTGTTAGCGGTTTAACCTAGGGCAGGTTAATCTTGCTTGAAGAACTTCTGCACCGAGCGCTGGCCACCGGTAGTTACCTCGAAGAAGTACACACCGGCACGCAGCGAAGACACGTCAACCGACGAGCTGGCTTGCGCCGAGCCTTTCTTCATCAGCTGGCCTACCGAGTTCACAATGCGCCACTGTAGCTCGCCGCCGGCATACTCAAAGCCAAGTTGGCTGGTAGCGGGGTTTGGCGTGAGGTGTACTTGCTGGCTGCTATTGTTCACTACAACCACTTGCGAGTAGGAGGCAGTGCCGTCGAAGTCAACCTGGCGTAGGCGGTAGTAGCTAGTGCCGGCTAGTGGGCGGGTATCCTCGAAGCTGTACTGGCGTACGTTAAGCGCATTTCCAGCACCAGTTACACGACCGATCTTTTGGTAAGTAACGCCATCTGCCGAACGTTCAATCTCGAAGTGCGAGTTGTTCTTTTCCGAAGCAGTAGTCCAGCTTACGTCCACACCGAAACGCTTAGCGCTTGGTACAGCCGAAAACCTTACCAGCTCGACGGGAAGTACCGAAGCTGCGCAGGCTGCATCTGAATTGTAATTGGTGTTGGGTGTGGCACCAACAGGTGCACTACATCCGGTAGGTTGCGTAGCGCCGTTTTGGTAGTTCAGCACGCAAAACGTTACGTTGACGCCAGTGCTGCTGTTGCTCTCTGGATCGTTAATAACGTCGGAGCCGTATACGCTTCCCCCTACACGAACACCACTACCGCCAGGGCTACCATTACCGGTTTCCGTGTCAATAATAGTAGCAGAACCTGTAGCCCCTGTCAAATCTAGGTTGCCTAAAATGTTTAGTCGCCCATCAACAGTAAGAATCACGTTGTTTCGCAGAACTATGTTGCAGCCTATTTCAAGCACGCCTATCTGCGAGTTCAAAGCGGTTGAACCACGATTGGCCTCGATGAGGATATTCCCCTTGTTGGCAGAAAGAATATTGACGGAAAGAAGACCGAGAGGAGAGATTACAAAGGAGTTGTCTCCCTGCTGGCCATTCGGAGCGGAAAATGTATAGTTGTTATTTGCAGCTTCAGTGACAGAAGCTGCAACATTGGTCGTTGTCAAATTACCGTTGACTATAGCGGGGTCCTTGCCAACGATTATGGCTGTTTTGTTGTTAGAAAGTTCTAGGTTCGCATCAATTACGACATCGTTCTTTATATAAAGTACAATGTCTCTAAGTTCGTATGTATTAGTGCTAGATGTATATGCTCTATCAATATCGGCTAATGTGCCTGTCGTGGGGGTACAGTTACCACTCACGAGCTGAAATCGAATTTGCGACAGCAAATTGCTTCCTCCAGAAGTAGGAGTAATAGTTTCGTACACGCACTGGGCCTGTACGCCCCCAGCGTAAGCAAGTAGGCCTCCGAGTAAGAAAGTAAGTTTTCGCATCATATCAGTGAATGTAGAGCGTGTTGCACAGGTAGTTGGGGGTGAATGTAAGAAATTTGGATTGTACTATCACCGAAAGACAGTAATCAACGCAACAACAGCCGATCTTTTTACGGTGCTATGCGTAAAGGCCTGACTTTTATGTAATGACACTGTTTTGCTAACACTGGGCCTAAGCATTTCGTCTACATAAGCTAACAATACTCTAAGCACTACCTCCTCGCTAACCAAAAAACGGCCTCTGTTTCTAATCTGCCACCTTTGCAGCTATGCAACAACTGCCCGACACCCAACTCCTCTACATTTTCGATCCGCTGTGTGGCTGGTGCTACGGCATGAGCCCCGTGGTGAAGCGCTTGGCTGAAGAGTACGCCGACCGGGTACCATGCACGGTGCTCAGCGGAGGTATGGTGGTTGGCGAAGACATAGAGCCCATCAGTATTCGTTGGGGCTACATCAGCCAGGCGCTAAAGCAGGTGGAGCAGATAACGGGCGTGCAGTTCGGCGAGCCTTTTTTGCAGCTAGGAGCCGAGGGCAGCCACATTAATAACTCCGAGCCGCCGAGCCGTGCCCTCATGGCTTTCAAGCAGCTCGATCCGCTGAACCGCGAGGTGGCGTTTGCGCACGACATTCAGCAGGCGCACTTTGCCGAGGGGCGCGACCTGAACGACCCCGCCACTTACGAGCAGTTGGCCAAAGCATACAGCCTGGATGCGGGCGAGTTCAGGCGGTGGTGGGAAAGCGACGCCACCCGCGAGGCCACCCAACACGAGTTTCAGATGGTGCGTCAGCTGGGCGTACAAGGTTTTCCGACGCTGGTGCTGGTGCACGGGCACCAAGGCTACGTGCTCACGCGCGGCTACCAGCCGTACGAAGAGTTGAAATCAGGGCTGGAGCAGTTGCTGCGTGATACCGCTCAGCAGTAAAGCACTGTTTTGCCCCCATGCCAAAGGCCGGCCTAGGTACCTAGGCCGGCCTTTGGCATGGGGGTGTGCTAACCGCCAAACGAGGCGTAGCGTACCACCTGCTTTTTCAGCGGCGACCACGCAATGCGCCGGCCGTCTTCCTTGCCTACTTTGTACTCGAAACCCACAGCAGTGGGGCGGCGGCGCAGGTCATCCCACGTGGCGCGGTCGGTGGTGTTGGGCTGAAAGGCGTCGGTTGGTTTGACGGCAGGTTGGCGGAAGTTGCTTTCGGCGAAGAACGTATCCATGCGGCGGCGCAGGTAAGCCTGGCGCTCCTGGCTTGAGGCGC
Source organism: Hymenobacter oligotrophus (assembly GCF_003574965.1). NCBI lineage: Bacteria > Pseudomonadati > Bacteroidota > Cytophagia > Cytophagales > Hymenobacteraceae > Hymenobacter > Hymenobacter oligotrophus. The sequence continues at coordinate 4,034,752 of NZ_CP032317.1, forward strand.
CGGGCGTTTTCATTTCGTATACCATAGCGGCTTCCAAATCGGCAGAGCTGAGCGACTCGCGAAAGATGACCGTGCCATCGGCGGCGGTGATGCTGAACGTGGCCTCGCTGCTCAAGAGCGAATCGCCGCGCAGCACGAGCTGAAATAAGTCGGGCGAGGAAGGCGAGGAAAACAGATGCCGGGCGCGGACCGCCTTCAGGGTGTCGGATTGGGCGTGGGCGGCCGAGGCGGCCGTGGTGTCCATGGGCTCTAAGGCAGGGCTGTCGGCGGTGTCGGCTGCGGCGGTGCCGGCCTGCTCGGTGCCTGGCCCAGACGATGGATTGGAACAGCCCAACGGCGCTGCAAGCACTAGCACGAAGGGCAGAAGGCGCGTCGTAGTCATATGTGGGCCTACGCAGGCGGCTGCGGGCGAGTTGGGGCCCGCGGCTAGGGCAACCAATGACGCAGCGCTAGCATCAGCACAAACGCTACGCTCAGGCACACCGACGACACTTGGTTCATGCGCATGGTGCGCCGGAAATCGGCCGCGGCGGAATTGCGCCATACCTGCCAAACCCAACGGCCGAACAGTGCTACCACCGGCAGCGTGGCCACGGCAAACACCAGCAGAAAGCCAAGCTCTCGTCGCCCTAGGTACGCCGTGCCCAAAACCACGGCACCGGCCAGCAGACCCAGGCCCGCAAACACAAACGTACCCCGCACGCCCAGCAGCAGGCTCAGGGTACGGTCGCCGCGGCGGGCGTCCTCCTGGTGCTGATACACTTGCGTGAGTGGGTAAGAGCCGCACAAAAACAAGCTGCTGACGGCGGCCAGCAACAGGTTGTCAGTGGCAAAAACCTCCGACCACACTGCGTCGGCCCCAATTTGCGTCACCAGAAATGTGAAGGCGCCCTGAAACAAAACCACCACCAGCGTGCTGATGACGGGGTATTTTTTCAGGCGGATGCGGTCGTAGCTATAGGCTTTGGATACCAGCAGGTACACGGCCAGCAGCGCGGCAAATAGCGGCGAAATCAGCAGCGCACCCAGCACGGCCAAGGCATCAAAAGCGACAACAAGGTGCCACAGCGCGGGCGTAACCTGCGGGGGGCGTTCCAAGCCGCCAATGCTGCCTTCGTCGCGGTCGAACCAAGAGTTGTAGCCGTTGGACGCGGGGTAGGCCAGCAAGTGCAGCACCACAAACACGCCCGCGGCGCGGGTAGCCGAAAACGGTTCGCGGAGGCTGCTCAGGGCAAACCAGTACACCGGCATCAGGTACACCGAAAACGGAATGCGTAGCAGCGGCAGGGCTTTTTTGTAATTGTCAATGACCAATGAGCAATGAACAATTAAGGGTGATGAGAGTGGACCGGGCGTTTGATTCAAGCAGGTAAAAACGACCCGTTGGTAGCAAGCAGAGCAAGAAACCGATTCAACCGCGCTTTACCGCTCATCAGCTGCGCCTTCCTTCGGTTGTCCATTGCTCATTGATAATTGTTCATTGATTTTTCGGCCAACCCACGAGGTAAGTTACCTCGGGGCCCCAGGCGTGGCGCACTTTGCCTGCCTGCCAGTGGTAGCGGCCCTCGGGGTCGGCCTGCCGACCTAGGGCCAGCAGCTGCTTGGGCGTGTACATGCGCAGGATGGAAACCACGCCGTCCCAGATGGTGCAAAGCGGAATAAGCGGAATTAGGTAGGTAAACAGCAAGCGGCTGACGCTAAAGGGCCGGATAAATGGAGTGATGAGCAGCTGCGCCACGGGCAGCACCGTAAGCGCCAGCAGGATTTCCCACCAATGCTTGCCGGCGCCCTCAAACACACCCACACCCGTTTGGGCCTGCACCGCGTTGCGCAGCAGCTGGGCACCTAGGGCCGGCCGGAAATGATGAAACGCCGAAAACACCGCCCGGAAACCCGCCAGCTGCGCCGGTACCTGCAAGGCGTTTACGGGCGCGGGCTCGAAGCCGATAGCACCGTTTGATTGCTTGCCGATGTGCTGCCACGCGGCCGGCTGGGGGTACAAATCGGTGAGGGTAATGCGCACCTTGGGCAGATTCTCGGCTTGCAGGGCCTGCAGCACATCCTCGGTGCCGCCGCCGGCGCCGGCGCACAGCTCCAGCACGTGCTGCTGGTTGGTGCGGCGCAGGGCTTCGGCCAGCAGCGGGGCAATGGGTCGGTAGGTGTGCAGGTGGGTAATCATGAAGCGGAGGTAATCCATCATGCCCGCCCGCACCACGGCCGGAAACCAGGGCTGGTCTTCAAACTCAAACAATTGTAGGCGAAGCTTCATGAGTACGGCAAACCGTTGGCTGTACGAGGCTACGGCCACCAACGGTTGAGTTAAAATGGCCAGGCCGAGCTATTGCAGCGCTAAAAGGGGGTGTTCTACCCATTCCACCGGCTTGTTTGTTGGTTCCCGGCGCGGCGTGCCTGGAAATGTCTAGCGAAGCCGACTCAGGTTAAAGCCAGATTCTGCATTTTGTTTTCGGGAAAGTATTGTAAACCGATGTTGTAAGATTAACTTTGCCTTACAAAGTGCTCTGAATACATGAAGCCAGCCGTCGACCCGTTAGCCCAATTAGCCGAAATCCGCTCGATAATGGAGCGTTCCTCGCGGTTTATCTCGCTGAGTGGTTTGTCGGGCATAGGGGCGGGCGTGGTAGCGTTGGCCGGGGCGGGCCTGGGGCATTGGTATTTGCACCGGCTCCTAGGTGGCTCGCCTGGCACCGATGTGTACGGCAGCACCTTGGGCAACTCATCAGGTTTGATTTCGATGCTTGAAGAGTCGCCCACGCTGCGGCTCGCGGTGTTGCCCCACTTGCTGGTGCTGTGCCTAGGTATAATTGTGCTGGCGGGCGGAGTAGCTGTGTTTTTTACCCGGCGCCGCACGCGTTACACCGGCGCCTCGCTCTGGGATGGAGCCGCAAAGCGCCTGTTCTGGAGCATGGCCTTGCCGCTGGTTGCCGGCGGGCTGTTTTGCTTGCAGCTGTACCTGCGCGGTGCGGCGGGGCTGGTGGTGCCGGGTATGCTCATCTTCTACGGCGTGGCGCTGCTCAACGCCAGCAAGTACACCTTGCCCGAAATTAAGCTGCTGGGTTTCTCGCAGATACTGCTGGGCCTGGTGGCTAGTTTGGCCGTAAACTGGGCCTTCCTGTTCTTTGCAGCGGGGTTTGGGTTGTGCCACATCGGCTACGGGCTGCTGATGTATAACCGCTACGAGCGCGAAAGCAACGTGGCTCCTGCCAAATAACAGCGCTTTTCGCTCAAGGCTACCACGCTGGTCTTGGGCTCACTAACCTTCTGCGGCGCAAACCGCGCCAGGCTTTTTCAACGCATCCGTGAAGCACGTAATCCATCAGCTCAACAAGGCCTTCGACCACCGCGTGCGGCTGGGCGTGATGGCCGTGCTCATGGCCAACGACGAGGTCAGCTTCAACGAGCTAAAAGAAACCCTCGACCTTACCGACGGCAACCTGGCCAGCCACGCCGCCGCGCTCGAAAAAGCCGGCTACGTGCAAGTAAACAAGCAGTTTGTGGGCAAAAAGCCCAATACCACTTTCACTGCTACCAAGGAAGGCCGCCAGGCGTTTCAGGAGCACCTCGATACGCTTGAGAAATTGCTACGGGGCGGCGAATAAATTTTTTTGTGCTTGAACTTTGAAACACAAAGTACTTTAAAGGATATGGATGCACTCCCGTTATTTTCCACCACTTCGGTACAAAGCTCTGCCAGGCCTGCGCAGGCGGCTGCTTGGCGGCCCGTGGTATTGGTGCTGAGCACAACCCAAAAATGGCTGCTGCCCGTGGGGCTGTTGTTGTTTGATGTGTTGTTTTGGGAGCAGCACCTAGGGCTGAATCTGGCCGTGTACGCGCTGCTGGCCGTGGCAGTGTTGCTGGCCAGCCGGCCGCGTAGTGCGTGGCGCTCGGGCTACTTTCGGTTGGTACTGCTGGGTACGCTGGTATCGGCCGGGGCGGTGGCCTGGTACGGCTCGGGAGCGGCGGCACTGGCCTGCTCCGCTTCGTTGCTGATGCTGTGGGGCTACGCCAACCAGCCCCCGCTAAAGCAGGCCAGCTTGGCGTTGCTTACGGGCCTAGGAGCGGCGGCCGAGGTGCTGGCTGGTTTGCCCAACTTGCTGCTGCGGGCGCTGCCCAGCCGGCAAACCAAAGTTGGCCGCGTGGGGTGGTATGTGCGGTTGCTTGCCATGCCGTTGCTGGTGCTCGGGGTGTTTCATGTGTTGTTTGCACTGGCTAATCCGCGCTACCGGGTGCTGGCCGGCGAGGTATGGGCCCGCTTTGCCGAGTGGCTGGCCAAATACTTAGCGGTGTTGTCGGTGGGACACTTGCTGTTTTTGCTAGTGGGTTTGGCTGCCGCGGCGGTGGCTTTGTTGCGGGTGCCCGCACCCAGGTTGGCGCAGTGGGAGGCCGGCTTTGCCGAAGCAGTGGTGCGCCGGCGCGACGGGGTAGCCTCGTTTGCCGTGCGCAACCCCGATTTCCGGCGGCGCACGTTCCGCCTCGCCGATTTGCGCAAAGAGTACCTAGGGGCCGTAGCCGTGTTTGGGCTCGTCAACCTGCTGCTGTTGGTCGTCAACGCCATCGATGTGCAATGGCTGTGGTTTGGTTTCCGGCCCGAGGGCAATTTCAACCTGGCGCAGTTCGTGCACGAGGGCACCTACGTGCTCATCTTCAGCATATTGCTGGCCATGGGCATCGTGCTGTGGTTTTTCCGGCGCAACCTCAATTTCTACCAACCGGGTTTGCCTTTGCTGCGCTGGGGTGCCACGGTGTGGGTGGTCCAAAACGCTGTGCTGGCGGTATCGGTAGGGTTGCGCAACTACTATTATATCTCGCACATGGGCTTGGCTTACAAGCGCATAGGCGTGTGTTTCTTTCTGCTGCTCACGCTGTTTGGGCTGGTTACCATCCTGCTCAAAATCTGGCAGCGGCGTTCGGCTTTTGCATTGGTTCGGCTGAACAGCGTAGCCGCGTACCTCGTGCTGCTCTGCTTGGCACTGGGCAACTGGGAAATCTGGATTGCGCGCTACAACCTGACCTCCGGGTTTCGGCAAATCGATTACGGGTTTCTGCTGAGCATGCCCGGCCGCGTGCTGCCCGAGCTGGTGCGCCACCGCGCTACCCTCAACCGCACGCCTAGCATCACTACCGCCGCTACCTACAGCGGCTACGGCAGCCAAGCCCTAAAACCCGATGCTGCCCAGCGCCTGCTCGATGCACGCGTGGCGCGCTGGCGCGCTTACTACCAGGCAACCGCCAGCTGGCAGGATTGGACCTACGCCGATTGGCAGGCCTACCGCCAGCTCAGCCAACGGCACTAATCCGGCTGCCCTAGGTGCTGCGGGCAGCTGCGGCACCTAGGGCACTGCCCCAGTTTATCACCCATAAACCTGCCTGCTCTGCTGCCGGGCCCGCACCCTTTGCCATGATGACGTTTGCCGACTGGACTGCGTACTTCCGCGCCAACCAAAACCACCTGGCCGAGCTGAGCTGGGACGATACCTACCGCCTTACCGAGCGCGAACGACGCGCGGCGGGCCGCTCGCTACAGCACTTTCAGCGCGGCGAAAGCTCCGAGGGGCACCACTTGTACCACCACGCCCAAACCAGCCACGATGCCGACTACCTCGCGGCCATGCGCCTGTTTATTGCCGAAGAACAAGGCCACGCCAAGGTGCTGGGGCGTTTTTTGGACGTGCAAGGCTTACCCCGCCTGCGCGTGTGCTTCACCGACAACGTATTTCGCTGGCTGCGGCGCCTCAGCAATTGGGAGCACACCATTCGGTTGCTGCTCACGGCCGAGATAATTGCTGCTGTGTACTACCGCGCCCTGTACCACGCTACTTACTCGGGGCTGCTGCAGCAAATATGCCTGCGCATTTTGCGTGACGAGCGGCAGCACATTGCCTTTCAGTGCAGCACCCTGCGGTATTTGCGCCCGCGGCGTAGCAGCCTGGGGTGGTGGCTCAGCCAACAACTACACCGCGGCCTGATGATTGGCACGACGGCTGTGGTGTGGGTGTGCTACAACCGCACGTTGTGGGCAGGGGGCATGGGGCCGGTGGGGTTTGCGGCCGGCGTAGCGCAAGAGTGGGAGCGGGCCCAGCAACTCCTGCGGACCCCGGCTGCCGAGCTACCTGCCGCCCAGGGCAGCGTTGGGCACCTAGGCCCGGCGCACCTAGCAACTCAGGGGCAATGATAGCGCTGCTCGTGCGGGGCGTGCAGTTGGCGCCAATGGCCATGTGGTGGGGGCTGGGCATGGCGGTTGTTGCGGCCCTAAATTTACTTGGCCAGGAGGAGCTGTGGCCCCATACCCCGGCCGCCGCCATGGCCTGCCAAGCCATGCTCGCGGCTGGGGTAGGCTGCGTGGTAGCATCGGCACCCGTTGCGGCATGGCGGTGGGCGGCGGTACTGCCGGGGCAGGTGCTGCCGGCCCTGGCCAGGCTAGTGGCTATTGCAGGTGCAATTGTGGCTGTACCCGTGCTGATATTTCTGGTTGTATCGGTTGTGTGGGCCGCCGGCGAGGCAATTACCCGCTACTGAACCGGCTCCCGGCTGGCAACTGGTATATTTGTATTTCAGCCGGAGCGTTTACGTGCCAGCTCCCCGGTTTTTCTTGCCCGATGCCCTCGACTGAAGCTCAGCATATTAACGCCGCTACGCCCCCAAAGCCCCGCCCCAAGCGTTCTTGGCCTAACCGCCTTTCGCGCATTGCTTGGGCTGCTTTTGCTGCCGCGGCTGGTTTTTTTCTGCTGCTGCCTATTCTGGTAGCTTCCAACTTCTTGTTCCTGTTCGGCAAATCGCCGAGCCTCGAGGAGCTGGAAGACCCCAAAGTAGAGCAGCCTTCCGAGGTGTTTACCTCCGACGGCGTGCTGCTTGGGCGCTACTACCGCGAAAACCGTTACCCCGTGCCGCTCGACAGCATGTCGCCGTGGCTGATAAAGGCCTTGGTGGCTACCGAAGACATCCGCTACCAGGAGCACTCCGGCATCGATCCGCAGGCATTGGTGGGCTCGGTGGTGGCTGCCGCCCGCGGGCAAAAGCGCGGGGGCTCCACCATTACGCAGCAGCTGGCCAAAAACCTCTACAAAACCCGCCGCGGCGAGCAGGGCCTCCTAGGTCATGTACCCGTGGTGAGCACCATCATTGCCAAGCTGAAGGAGTGGCTGACGGCCGTGGAGCTGGAGCGCCGCTACACCAAGGATGAAATCCTGCGCATGTACCTCAACACCGTCGATTACGGTTCGCAGTCGTACGGCATTAAGGTGGCGGCCAAAACGTTCTTCAGCACCACGCCCGACAGCCTCCGCCCCGAGCAAGTAGCGGTGCTGGTAGGCGCCCTCAACAACCCCACGGCTTTTAACGCGCGCTTCCACCCCGAAGCCGCCACCCGGCGCCGCAATTTGGTGCTCGAGCGCATGGGGCAAGCGGGGGTGTTGCCCGCCGCGCAAGTGAAAATTCTGCAGGCGCAGCCCATCGTGCTGAAGTACCAGGTAGAAAAGCACGTCGACGGCCCCGAAAACTACTTCCGCACGGCCATCAGCCAGTTCGTAAACGACTGGTGCGAGAAGAACGGCTACGACATGTACCGCGACGGACTGCGCATCTACACCACCATCGACTCGCGCATGCAGGAGCACGCCGAGGACGCCGTGCAGAAGCGCATGAAAACGCTGCAGCGCAGCTTCGATAATTTCTGGCGCAACCGCGGCAAAAACCCGTGGGTGGATGAAGATGGCAACGAAATTCCCAACTTCATTGAAACGCAGATTAAGCGCACCGAGCTATACAAAGAGCTGGCCACGCGCTACAAAGGCAACCCCGCCGGCCTGGATTCGGCCCTGAACACCAAGCGCCCCATGAAGGTGTTTACCTGGAAGGGAGACGGCGACACTACGCTGCTGCTTTCGCCGCTCGACTCGTTGGCGTACTACAAACACTTTCTGCACGCCGGCATGATGTCGATGGACCCGTACACCGGGCACATCAAAGCCTGGGTGGGTGGCCTGAACTATCGTTTCTTTCAGTACGACCACGTAAAGCAGGGCAAACGGCAGGCCGGCTCCACATTTAAGCCGTTTGTGTACCTCACCGCCATCGATAAAGGCTACGCGCCCTGCGACCGGATTCGGGACGAGCGCGTGACGATAAATTACGTGGAGAACGGCAAGCCCATGGAGTGGAAGCCCGACAACGTAACGCGAGAGTACACGGGCATCAACATGACGCTGCGCCACGCCATGGCCCGCTCGGTAAACTCCGTAACGGCCCAGCTTACCGAGCGTGTGGGCTGGAACGAGGTAGCCAAATATGCCAACAAAGTGGGCATCCGGAGCAAGCTGCTGGGCGTACCGAGCATCGGCCTAGGTTCGGCCGGCGACGTGAGCGTGTACGAAATGGTGAATGCCTACAGCACGTTCGTAAACGGGGGCTTCCGGCCCGAGCCGCTCATCGTTACGCGCATCGAAGACCGCAACGGCAACGTTATTAAGCAGTTCGATCCGCAGCAGAAACGCGTGATTCCGGCCGAAACGGCTTGGCTGATGGTGTACATGCTGCGCGGCGGCATGGACGAGCCCGGCGGTACCTCGCAGGGCTTGTGGGAGTACGACCTGTGGAAGAAGAACAACCAGATCGGCGGCAAAACCGGCACCACCTCCAACTATTCCGACGGCTGGTACATGGGCATTACCAAAGACCTCGTGACTGGGGTGTGGGTCGGTGGCGAAGACCGCTCCATTCACTTCTTCCGCTCGGAGCAGGGCGAAGGCGGCCGTATGGCGCTGCCGGTGTTCGGCATGTTCATGGAGCGTATTTACAAGGACAAGGAGTTAGGTATTACGCCCGGCCCATTTCCGAAGTACCCCGGCAAAATCAATCGCAAGTACATCTGCTACTCCGAGGATTCGCGCCCGCGCCGCCAGAAAGTGGAAGTAGACTCGATTGTGGTGGACAACCTGCTCGACCGCATTAACGAAGGCACCATTGAGGTGCCCGATAGCCTGAAGGCGCAGTAGCACCTAGGCTTGCTAATCCGCGTTGCGGCGGGCCTTGGTGTAGCGCCGAGTGCCACTCGGCGCTGGCGCGGCGCGCGCCAATCCGGCACCGCGCCATATGACATAGAACCACGCAGTCCAGCATGGCGGCTGTTGGCCGCCGCGCCGAGTAACACTCAGCGCTACTGCGGACGCCTCGCACCTGGGCTTGCTAGTGCGCTTGTGCCCTAGGTGGCGCGCACAGTGCCAGCCCAAAACACCGGGCCCGCCAAGCAGTATTGCACTGCCTGGCGGGCCCGGGTTGTTTTGGGTGACGCAGGTGCGTTAGCCTTCCTCGCGCTGGTAGAATGACTCCAGTGCTTCGCGCAGGTGCGGGTGTTCAAACTTAAAGCCTTGCTCCATTACTTTTTGGGCGCTAACCCGCTGCGAGGCCAGCACAATCTCGCTCATCTCGCCCATCAGCAGTTTCAGGCCGAACTCCGGCACCTTGGGCAATACCAACGGGCGATGTAGTACATCGGCCAGGGTGGAGGTAAACTCCTTATTGGTAACCGGGTGCGGCGACACCGCATTGTACGTGCCCTGCCACTCCGGTTCTTCCATCATCTGAATCAGCAAGCGGCAGAGGTCGTCGATATGTACCCACGACATGTACTGGCGCCCCGAACCTAGGGCCGCACCGGCCATCAGCTTAACCGGGCGGGCAATGCTGGGCAGCGCGCCGCCCTCGTCGCTGAGCACAATGCCGATACGCGTGATGACGGTGCGGATGCCTAGGTCTTGCACCTGTTGGGCAGCCCGTTCCCATTGCGTCGCTACGTCGGCCAGAAAGTCGTCGGCCGGAGCGGGTGGAGTCTCTTCCGTCAGCATCCGGTCGTCGGCGTCGCCGTAAATGCCGATTGCCGAGGCCGAGATAAATGCCTTCACGTGGTGCGGCCGCTCGCGCAGCTCGCGGGCCAGCAGGTTGGTGCCGCCCACGCGGCTCGACATGATTTCGTGCTTGCGCTCCTCCGACCATTTCTCGTCCGAAACGCTGGCGCCGGCCAGGTTCACAATGAAATCGGCGTAGCCGATGGCGGCCTCGTCAATTTGGCCGGCGGAGGGGTCCCAACGGAAGCTGCAGTAGTGGCCACGCCCGGTTTGCCGGCTTAAGTGGGCCACTTCGTAGCCTGCGTCAATCAGCATTTCGGAAAGGCGCATGCCGATAAGGCCGCGGCCACCCGAAATCAACACTTTGCGCAACGATGGTTTCATTGTGTAAGCAACACGAAAGGACCGATTACTGCCGGTAAGTTCAAAAAGGGCTGCAAGTTAAACTGCAGGCGCCACATGCTTTTCACCGCAACAGCGCGGCCAACGATTAGGTGCGCTGCCAGCCACGAGGGTTACTTGCCGATCAGTCGCAAAAACTCGCGCCGCAGTTGTTCGTCGCGCTCGAAAGCCCCGCCGTATTCTGCCGTAATGGTGGAGCTGCTGGTATCGTTTACGCCGCGGCTCATCACGCACAAGTGGTCGGCCTCGATGAGCACGGCCACGTCGTCGGTACGCAGGCTTTGCTTCAGCTCCTCGGCAATTTGGCGGGTGAGGCGCTCTTGCACCTGCGGGCGGCGGGCGTAGTACTGCACCACGCGGTTCAGCTTAGAAAGGCCAACCACGTGCTCGCCGGGCAGGTACGCTACGTGGGCCTTACCTATAATAGGTACAAAGTGATGCTCGCAGCACGAGAACAAAGTGATGTCGCGCTCTACCAGAATATGGTGGTACTGGTACCGGTTTTCAAACAAACGAACCTCGGGGCGGTGCTGCGGATCGAGCCCGCGGAACCACTCATTCACGAACATCTTGGCCACGCGGCGCGGCGTGCCGTTCAGGCTGTCGTCGGTGAGGTCGAGGCCGAGCAAATGCATAATCTCGCGGAAGTGCGCGGTGATGCCCGCAATTTTATCTTCCTCGCTAAGCGCAAAAGCATCGTCGCGCAATGGGGTGCGCAACTCGGCATCGAGGTGGTCGTCGGCGCCCGGAAGGGCTGCCGGATCGGGCTGTTTAGCCATGATATTCTACAAAGTTGCGGTCCGTTTCGAAAAGCGTGACCGATAAGGCCAAGTTGGTGGCCAGGTGAGGCCGTAGCCGCTGCCAGCACACGCGGGCAATGTTCTCGGCCGTAGGGTTCAGGTGGCGAAAATCTTCGGTGTCGAGATTCAGGTTGCGGTGGTCAAAGGTATTTAGAATCTCGCTTTTGATGAGGTTACTCAGCTCCTTCAAATCGTACACATAGCCCGTGTCGGGGTTGGGCTCGCCGGTAAGGCGCACCGTCAGCACGTAGTTGTGGCCGTGGTAGTTGGGGTTGTTGCACAGGCCAAACACGCGGTCGTTTTCCTCGTCCGTCCACTGGGGGTTATAAAGGCGGTGCGCGGCGTTGAAGTGCTCGGTGCGTCCTACGGTTACTTTCATGTGGTCCTTAACTCCAAGTTCGGGTCGTTTGTTTCGGTATTCGCATCCTGCTCAATAACAGTACTTTATCAAGTATATATTTTTCTAATCTTGAACTTATCAAATATTGCGAAGGATATATCTAATAAAAGTGATATTGAGTGAAAAAAATCTAGCCCCTACTCTGGCGCTTTGTGTAGGGGTGGTTAAATTTGGTGAGTTGTTACCCGCAAATAGCGAGCGGCTGCACTTCACACTTCGTTTTCACACACTTATTTCACTCTCTATGAAATCAGGCGTACTCCTCTCTCTGTTGCTGTTCGTCCTGACGACTGCAGGCTTCGCTCAACGCTCGCCCGTAGACGAAACGGAAATGGCAGTAAAAGGCATCCCTCGTAAAGGTCAGCGCGTTACTATTCAGCTGGATAGCAAGCGCGTAGAAGACTCGTGGGTAAAGCTCATCAACGAAAAAATCGGCAAGGTAAAGGCCGATAAAGGCGTGTACTCGATGGATGGTGTCGTGGTTGAGTCGATTTCAAAGACTCCGATCCGCATTATCTCGAAGGTTGACGCCGTACCGACCGGTACTACCGTTTGGTGGTCGATTGACTTGGGCAACGCTTACCTGAGCAAAGACGCTACGCCGCAGCAGTGGAAGTCGGCCGAAAGCTACCTGAAGGACTTTGCCCGTCAGCTGTACCGCGAAGACATTGCCCTGCAAGTGCAAGAAGCCGAGCGCGCCCTGATCAACTCGCAGAACAACCACATGGCCGTTATTGCTAAGCAAGACGCCATCAAGAAGGACATCGAGCGCAACAAGCAGAAGAAAATTGAAATTCAGCAGCAGCTGGCCGAAAACGCTGCCGAACTGGTGAAGCTCAACAACATGGTTGACTCGAACCTGAAGGAGCAAGAAGCCGCTCGCGCCGACATTGTGAACATGCGTGTGCAGCTGGAGTCGGTTAAAGAGCGCATGAACAAAATCGAGTAGTTCAGCGTCCAGCTTATTAATAGCAAAGCCCCGCCGTTATGGCGGGGCTTTTTGCTTTCAGGCCGGTTCTAAATCGGTGTTGTGGCATGGTGGCAGGGCCCTAGGTGCTGGTGGTTGCCTGCCGACTGGGGGCTAGTTGCGGGCAAGGCGTATTTGCTGCTCGGCCGCTTCGGGCCCACGCCACCCAACCACTCTTACCTCGCCTGGTTCGCCGGTGTGCTGGTACCACAAACGCAGGGTTTCGCGGGCGGCGGGGTAGTGTGCAACCAACTCCTGCCACGAGGTTACGGACAAGTTGCGCTGGCTGGGGCGGGCGGGCACGGTTAGCACCACCGACTGCATTTCGCCGCCGTTGTCGAGCAGCAGCAAGGCCAAGGGTAATACTTCGAGGACGGTGCCCGGCGGCTGGCTTTCGGCCAACACAATGGCGGGCTGCGGCCGACCTAGGGGGTGCAGTTTGGAGGCAGGCAAACGGGTGGAGGGAATAAACCCCGCGTTGGCCGGGTAGGGCAAAAAGTCCACTCGCTGCTCAACCCCGGCACGCAACGCCGGCCGAAAATCGTTGTGGCGCGCGTCGTAGCGCAGCACGCGGTTTGAGCCGGCGGGTGTTTCTACTACCACTTGCAGCAAGCGTCGCTCCGCCGAGTAGGTGGGCAGCTTATCAAAACGCTCCTGACAGCTGGTAAGGCCAGCCGCCAGGAGCGCGAATGATGCAGCAACTGCAGAACCTGAGTTACCGAAGTGCCTGGTCGATGAGGCGCAGCGGGTTGGCTTTTTGCAGGTTGAGTACAAAGCGAATGTTGTCGGTGAAGTTTTTGCGGCTGCTGGGCAATCCGTTGTCGTACTGCGAGCCAGCAATCGGCAAATAAAGCCGGAAAGCATCATTCATTAAAGGCAAGGCCAAGCCGGCGTCGTAAAACAGGCGCTGGTTGCCGCCGTTGGGCAACACAAAGCGGCGGTTGGCGGCGCCTAGGTCGGCAAAAACCACCAGCGGCGTTTTGGGTAAATCGGCTTCCAGGTTGAGCGTGGTGAGCCACTTATCGGCAAACACAGGCAAATATGCTTTGAAAGCGCCGTCGCGGTCGTCGGTTTGGTGCACTTGGGCCGTCAGGGCGTCGGAAATTTGCCGACGATCGAGGAAGGCTGTTTGACGCCGGTAATCGGGGCTGCCGCTCAGGCCAATGGCATAGGGCGACTCAGCAGCCTGCGACAGGAAGCGGCCACCAAACAAACGCGCCCGGAAGCTGCGCTTTTCGGCGTAGTGCTGCTCGTAGCGCAAAGCGGCGCGCAGCAGCTGCGGCGAATCGTAGGTGGTGCCTGCGCTGCGCGGGGTAAACGCGTTCAGCTCCACATCGGCGCCGTAGTTGCGGGCCGCATCGCCACCTAGGAGCTCGTAACGCAACGTCGGGATGATGTTGCCGGTTGAGGTAGGGTCTTGCTCGGTGCGCACGATGGTGTAGGCTAACTGCACCTGCTGGCGCAAGTTGCCCCACTGGGTGCGGCGAAGCTCCAGCGACAAGCTTGGCTCCAGCTTTGTGTACCGCTCGAAGCTAGCTACCTGGAACGAGGTGGTAACGCGCTGCAGGTAGCGGCTGCTTGGCAGAGCCGTGAGGTTCACCTGGCCAATGCCTTTTAGGTCGCGGCGGTTAATGCTAAACATGGGCATGGCCACGTAGCTTAGCTTGTTGAGCACCAAAGGGTTGTTGTAGAAGGCGGCACCCAGCATAAACTTGTCGTGGGTGTTGGCGCCTACTACCGGCAGCCAATACAGGTCCGTGCGGTCCCAGCGCTCCACGCCGGCCAGGGGCCGGATGCGCAAGGGCTCCATCGTGGGGAAGGTGCCGTCGAGCAGGCGCTGGTCGTCGCGGCGGTTGAGTTGCGGCGTCAGGTACTCGGGGTCGACGACTACGGCGGCTACCTCGGGCGTGCGGCGGAAGTTAAGTTGGGTTACGTCGGTGTCTTCGTCGCCGGTAGATCGGTCTTCGGCTTCGCGGCCGCCAAACACGGGTGTCCACTTCAGCTCCAGCACCTTGCCTTGGGCATCAACGGTAGCAACCGGCACCGACCAAGCAGCCGTCGACTCGTTGCGAACCAACACCTTCACTTGCTCGCCGGCCAGCAGCAAATCCGATACCGTAGCGTTGTAGCGGGTGGTGGTACCGAGCATCTGCTGAAAAAACCAATCGAGCTTTTGCCCGGCGGCCTCTTCAAACGCGGCTTGCATATCGGCCGGCGATGGGTGACGAAACTTCCACCGGTCGTAATACAGGCGCATGCCCTGGTCGAACTTTTCCTGCCCTAGGTACCCGGCAAGGTAGCGCAGCAAGCCAGCGCTTTTCACGTACACAATAGCGCCGTAATTGTAGCTGGTGAACTGGGCCGAGGCCGGACCCGCGTTGGGCTGGTCGTAGCCGCGGCTGGCCACCGCCTGCCATTGGGTTTGCGCTACCGCTGCCGGCGGTACACCTGCAAGGCCAAGCTTTTGGGCCACTACCGGGCTGCTAGCAGCTTTGGCCAGCGGGTCGGAGGGGGTTTGTTTAAAGGCTTCCATCACACGGCTTTCCATGTAGGTGTTCACGCCTTCGTCCTGCCACGGGTGGTCGCGTTCGTTGGAGGCCAGAATGCCGTAAAACCAGTTATGGCCGACTTCGTGCACAATAGCAAACGGATCGGTTACGGTAACCATGGGGTACTCCATGCCCGAGCCGGCGCTCAGGGCGCCATCCACGGCGGTAGCCGCCGAGTAGGGGTACTCGCCCACCCAACGCGAGTAGCCCTCCAGCGCGTACCGGATGTCGTTGCGGTGCTTCAGCCAGTCGGCAGCGTTGCGGTTGGTGAACATCATCCAAGCCGTAACGCTTTTGCCCGACGGCAGCTGCACCACGTCCTTGAGCACGTTAAAACGCTTGTCGGCAAACCAGGCGAAGTCGTGCACGCGGTCTTGCGTGTAGCGCAGCGTTTTGGTGCCCGACGCCGACGCCGGAAATTCCTCGCTGGTGCCAAATTGTTCGGGCTTGGTTTTGGCCGCCGCTGCCGTAGCCAACTCGTCAAGACGTTGCAGCTCGGCGGGCGTTTGCAGCTCGCCTGTAGCGCCCACCACGTAGTTTTCGGGTAAGGTAATGCGCACATCGAACGAGCCGAACTCAGAGTAGAATTCGCCCTGGTCGAGGTAAGGCATGGGGTGCCAGCCGGTGCGGTCGTACACGGCGGGCTTGGGGTACCACTGCGTTACTTGGTAGCTCTGCCCTACGTGGCCCATCCGCGAAAAAGAGTCGGGCAGCTTCACGCGGAAGGGCGTGCTGATGGTAACACGTTGCCCCGGTTGCAACGGTTGCGGCAGCAGCAACTTGGCAATGTCGGGGTTTTGGACATCGTATTCGAGGCGCGCCGATTGGCCATCCACCTTGAAGTCGAGCTGATCGATGTAACCGCGCGCTTCGGGTTTGGCAAACTCGAACTTCAGCTTGCCAACTTGGCGCTGCTGCCGGGCAAATGCCGTGGAGTTGTCGCGGTAAGCGTTAGGCCACAAATGGATGTAGATGAACGGCAGCGCGTCGGGCGAGTTGTTGACGTACTGCATCTGCTCGCGCCCGGTAAGCACGTGCTGCTTGTCGTCGAGGGCTACGTCGATGGAGTAGTTTACTTCTTGCTGCCAATACGGGCGCTCGGTTTGGGCAACGGCCGCCAGCGGCAGCACTGCCAGCACAAGGCTGGCCACTAGTTTTTGCATAGAGTTAAGGCGAATGCGTGGCGAAAGTACGTGTTCGGCACGTATGCCGGTTGCTTTGCCATAACCTAGGCGCTACCACGGCCGTTAGCCAACGCACGGTGCCGCTCGGCGCCATTGCCCAACCATACACCTAAGCCCGATGGAAAAGAAGTATGTGCAGCACGAGGTACACCTCGATGCAGCCGCCAAGCTGCTCGGCGGAGACTTGCAAGAAGAAGCCAACCGCGCCGGCCTCGACAACAACCTGCAGCGTTGGATTGAAGACCTAAAAGATGCCGGCCACCAAGATTTTCACGAGCTCATCGTGGATTTGCAGGCACTTAAAGCCCATTTCGGTGGCGGTGCCATCGATGCCAAGCTGGTAGGACAGCTGCTGCACCGCCTAGGTGAAAACACGGCCAAGGTGGCGCACCTGGCCGAAGGCAACGTTCGGCCGCGCGTTGAGAACCTAGGTAAAGCTTTGCTGGAGGCTGCCCGTGAGGTGGCCGGTGGCCGCACCAGCCCCGACGAAGACCTGCGGCAAGACTCTGCCCAACGCAGCCAGCAGTAGCAACTAGCCGACCCGCGCTGTAAAAAAGAACAGGGCCTCTACCGGTTGGTAGAGGCCCTGTTTGTAGCTGGAAGCAAGATGCTTTAGGCGCGCTTCTCCTTGATACGAGCAGCTTTGCCCGACAGGCCACGCAAGTAGAACAAGCGGGCACGACGAACTTTACCGCGACGGATCAGCTCGATCTTGTCGAGGTTCGGCGAGATGATCGGGAAGATACGCTCCGTACCGATTTGGTTCGACACCTTACGAACGGTGAAAGTTTCGCCGTTCGTGTTAGCGTTCCGGCGCTGAATAACTACGCCTTGGAACTGCTGGATGCGCTCCTTGTTGCCCTCGCGAATTTTAACGTGAACGTTAACGGTATCGCCGGGTGCAAAATCGGGGAAGCTGGCGCGGCGCTCTTTGGCTTCCTGGTTGATGAGGTCGAGAAGTTGGCTCATGACAGCAAAAAATCTTGAAAGGACGGCGCCGCCGCCCAAGTGGTTTCGGTAAGGAGGCGCAAATATAGCGGTTGTAAAGCTTAGCTACAATACTAAGCGTTAGGTTTTTTGCGGCGTCGCCTAGGTTGCGGTGCCTCAAAGGCCTCGGCAGGCAAATCGGCCAACAAATCGGGGCGGCGCTGGCGGGTGCGTTCGAGGGCTTTTTCTTGGCGCCACTCGTCTACTTTGGGTGTATCGCCCGAAACCAGAATAGCCGGAACCTCGCGGCCGCGCCACTCAGCGGGGCGGGTATACACGGGCGGAGCCAACAAACCATCCTGAAACGAGTCGCTCAGCGCCGATTCTTCGTTGCCCAACACACCGGGCAGCAGGCGCACTACGGCGTCTACCACCACGGCGGCACCTAGTTCGCCGCCGCTGAGCACAAAGTCGCCGATGCTGATTTCTTCGGTTACATACTCCTCCCGAATGCGCTCGTCGATGCCTTTGTAATGGCCGCAGAGCAGGATAATGTTCTGGGCCATGGAAAGACGGTTGGCGGCAGCTTGCCGGAACGTCGGGCCGTCGGGCGTGAGGTAAATAACGGCGTCGTACTTGCGCTTGGCCATTAGCCCATCGAGGCAGGCCGCTATGGGTTCGGGCCGCAACACCATGCCTGCGCCGCCGCCAAAAGCATAGTCGTCGATTTGGCCGTGCTTGTTGATGGCAAAGCGCCGCAAATCGTGCAGGTGAATCTCAGCCAAACCCTTATCCTGCGCCCGCTGCACAATGGAGTGTGCAAAGGGGCTGGTAAGCAGTTCGGGCTGGCAAGTTACGATGTCGAAGCGCATAGGAGGAAGGCGTTGCACGCGCCCAGGGCATTGAACGGCAGGAGGAGTAAAGCACGCGGCTCTGCCAAGCAAAGCGCGCAGCCAAACCTAGGGTTCGTCGAATTCGTCGGGCTCGTCTTTTTCGCGCGAGGCGGGGTTCAGGTACACGTCGAGCAAGCCTTCGGGCAGGGTTACGTGCAGCTCACGGGCTTCTTCATCGGCGTACTGCACCAACTCATCCACCACCGGAATCAGCACTTCCTTGCCTTGGTAAGCCATGGCAAGCAAATCCTGCTCGGGCATTTCGTAGAAGCTCTCCACGGTGCCCAGCTTGCCTAGGTTCGCATCAACCACGGTGTACCCCACAACGTCGTGAAAGTAAAACTGGTCTTCGTCGAGTTCGGGCAAATCGGCAAGGGGGCGGTAAAGCTTCAGGCCCCGAAACAGCTCGGCGTCCTCAACGCGGTCCACGTTCTGGAGCTTGAGCAGCACGCGCGAGCCGGCTTGCACCGACAAGCGCTGAATCTGGAAGCGGTGGAGCTTGCCCGAGTCTGCCGGGCGCTCCACGTACACTTCTTCCGCGCCTAGGTACTCCTCAACGTTATCGACGTCGAGCTCGGCTACCATCTGCCCTTTAAGGCCGTGGGCTTTCACCACGAAGCCTAGTTCGTAGCATTCGTCGAGAGTCATAGGGGTTGGCGAGTTAAAAAATTCAGGAGTTTTTGGGTTGGCGGCCCCAAGAATTTCCGAAGGAAACTCCCGCGCCGCTAACCCAAAAACTCCTGAACAGTGAAGACTCCTAAACTAAATTAGGCGTTGGCTTCTTCGGCGTTTTCGGCCGGAGCCTCAGCAGCTTCGCCTTCAGCAACCGGAGCTTCGGTTGCAGTAGCAGCGGCTTGCTTCTGGCGCAGGGCCTCGGCGCGGGCTTCGCGCACTTTGGTTTCGGCTGCAAGCTGCTGCTTGCGGGCTTCGTCCTTGGCGGTGCCTACGTCGGTGCGCTTGCTTTCGATCTTGGCGTTCTTCTCCTCAATCCACTGAGAGAAGCGCTGGTCGGCTACGTCCTGCGTGATGGCGCCTTTGATTACGCCGAGCTGCAGGTGCTTGCGGAACAGTACACCGCGGTACGACAGCATAGCCCGCACCGTGTCGGTCGGCTGAGCGCCTTTCATCAACCAATCGAAAGCCTTGTCGGCGTCGAAGTTGATGGTAGCCGGGTTGGTGAGCGGGTTGTAGGTGCCGAGCTTCTCGATGAAGCGGCCGTCGCGGGGCGAGCGGGAGTCAGCAACTACAATGTCGTACATAGCGGCCTTCTTGCGGCCGCGACGGGCGAGGCGGATTTTAACTGCCATAAACCGTGTCGGTTAGGTGACGGAACTCGTCCGTCGGATGAAAAATGATTTGGAGGCGCAAAGGTAGCAATTTAAACGACTACCCCGAGCACTGCAGCAATCATTTGTCGTTTGTGCACGCTTGCTATTCGGTAATTAGCGGGTGTTGTTGCGCTCACTGCGGACCCCGCCCCTAGGTGGGAGCGTGGCAAGATTCTCCGAATACCACCTTAGGCTAATCAGATAGCGACACCCGCGCGGGACGGACCAAAAGAAAAGCCGCCCCGTTTTTGCGGGGCGGCTTTTACGGAAAGGTTGCGCAGCTTGCTTACGCCGCGAGGCGCTCGGGCTCCTGGGCCGCTACTTTGCGCTTGAGCTTGATGATGCCCACTTTGTCCAGCGTCCAGATAACGGGGTAGGTGGGGTCGAGTTCCCACCATTTTACGCCGAAGTTGACGCGCATGGGCAGCTTATGGTGGTTGTTCTGGAACAGCTCGCCGCCGGTCAGGAAATCGAAGAACAGCGAGTTGCGCGACTTATCGTTGTTGTCGAAGTTCTGGTAACCGTACTTGTGGCCGCTCCAGTTCACGATGGCGCCGTGGATCGGGCCCATCAGAAAGTGGATGGGCAACAGCAAGTATTGCCACCAGGCCGTAGCAAACGCCACATAGAACAGCACGTAGGCCGTGCCCCAACCCACGCGCGACTTCCAGTTGTCGCCGATGCGCTCGAGCAGGTTCCACACGGGGTAGTCGCCCTCGAAGCGCTTGGCCAACTCATAATCGTTGTTGAGAACCGAGTTGTAGATGTTTTTCGTCTTCCACATCATCGTGAAGGCATTCGACGAAAAATGCGGCGAGTGCGGGTCCTTCTCGGTATCGGAATAGGCGTGGTGCATGCGGTGCAGCAGCGCGTACGCCCGTGGTGAGAGGAACGATGAACCTTGCGCCGCGTATGTCAGCCCAAAGAAAAACCGCTCCCAAAACCGGTTCATGGTGTACATTTTGTGCGCTGCGTAGCGGTGCAGGTAAAACGTCTGCACGAACAACGATAGGTACCAGTGCCCGACAAAGAACAGCAGGATCGGCATGGATGGTAGTGGAAAATGATGTGGAAAAGCCCTGAACGCCTTAACACGTCCAAGGCCGTTTGGTTCAAGCCAGTGCGCAAACGTACGACAGCAACGGGGGCCAACGAAAACTGACTTTTGTCAGGAAGTGGCGGCGGTGTGCGGCTGCTCGGGTGTTGCCCTAGGTGAAAAACGTTCGCTAAGCCATTACCAGTT
Source organism: Hymenobacter oligotrophus (assembly GCF_003574965.1). Taxonomy (NCBI): domain Bacteria; kingdom Pseudomonadati; phylum Bacteroidota; class Cytophagia; order Cytophagales; family Hymenobacteraceae; genus Hymenobacter; species Hymenobacter oligotrophus. The sequence goes on from NZ_CP032317.1 coordinate 4,055,302, forward strand.
CGCGCACTGGGTTCCAGGCTTCGGCTTCGGGCAGGGGCGCCGCAATGTCCATTTCCTGCTGCGTAACGGGGTGCTTAAAGCGAAGGCGCCGCGCGTGCAGCGCAATGCTGAGGTCGGGCAGGGGGGCCATGGCGCCGTACTTCACGTCGCCGGTAATGGGCGTGCCCAAGCCGGTAGAGAGCTGCACCCGAATTTGGTGCGGCCGGCCCGTAATGGGATTTACTTCTATCAGGTAGCGGTGGCCCACCTGCGCCAGCACTTTATAATGCAACTCGGCCCGCTGGCCTTGCGTGTGCTTTTGTGGATACGCCTTGGTTACGTTGCGCATAGGGTCTTTCACCAGCCAATGCACCAAGGTGCCCTCGGGCTGCTGCGGTGCCTTGCCTACCAATGCCCAATAGGTTTTGTGCATGTAGTTGTCGCGAAACATCTCGTTCAGGCGGCTCAGGGCTTTGCTGGTTTTGGCCAACACCACCACGCCCGTTACGGGCCGATCGAGGCGGTGACACACGCCCACAAAGGCGTTGCCGGGCTTTTTGTACTTCAGGCGCAGGTATTCGGCAGCTTTCGACGAGAGCGGTTCGTCGCCCGTTTCGTCGCCTTGCACCAGTGTGCCGGCGGTTTTGTTGAGCACCAGCAGGTGGTTGTCTTCGAACAGAATTTCCTTCTGCTCCGACCAAATGGCGGGTCTATTCACAAGTGGAATCCAAGAAATGTAAGTAAGCGTTGGGGCGGGCTCGGAATAATTCAACACGCTGCAAATACCGCTCCGCAAAACAAGAGCCGGCTGCCGCGCCTACCAACGATCTGCACAAATAAACGACAGAGTTTGGAAACGGATGCGGTATTGTAAATTAAAAGAGAAGCTAAACGCCGCTACCGCGGCGCGGCGGGCAGTGCCTAGGTAGCAACGGCCCAGGCACCCCGCGGCAGCGGCGCCGAAGTTTGGGTTAGTAGGCTTCTTTCTCGTTCGGGAAGTCGCGGCTTTTTACATCGCCGATGTACTGCGTAACGGCTTGGTGCATCAGGTCGCCGAGCTCGGCGTAGCGGCGCAAAAAGCGCGGCTTAAATTCTTGCGTAATGCCCAGCATATCGTGCACCACCAGCACTTGGCCATCTACCTCGGGGCCGGCGCCAATGCCAATAACCGGAATGGTGAGTTGCTCGGCTACTTGCTTAGCTAGGGCCGACGGAATTTTCTCAAGCACCAAGGCAAAGCAACCCAACTCCTCGAGCAGCTTAGCGTCGTCGAGCAGTTTCTGGGCTTCGGCTTCTTCTTTGGCGCGCACGGTGTAGGTGCCAAACTTGTAAATGCTTTGCGGCGTGAGCCCTAGGTGCCCCATCACCGGAATGCCGGCCGTGAGGATGCGGATGATGCTGTCCTTGATTTCGGCGCCGCCTTCGAGCTTTACGCCGTGCCCGCCCGACTCCTTCATGATGCGGATGGCCGAGCGCAGCGCTTCCGAAGAGTTGCCTTGGTACGAGCCGAACGGCATATCTACCACCACAAACGCGCGGCCCACCGCCCGCACCACCGAGGCCGCGTGGTAAATCATTTGGTCGAGTGTAATGGGCAGCGTGGTTTCGTGGCCCGCCATTACGTTGGAAGCCGAGTCGCCCACGAGCAGCACATCGATGCCGGCGCCATCGAGTATTTTGGCCATCGAGTAATCGTACGCCGTGAGCATCGAAATTCGCTCGCCGCGCTGCTTCATGGCCAGCAGCTGGTGCGTGGTTACGCGTTTGATTTCCTTGTGCTGCGACATGGTTTTTGGGTCTTGGGAGCTTAGGGTCTTGGGGGCTTGGGCCGGGGCAAAAAAAGCCGGCAGCTCTACGCCTGTGGGTGAGGACGCAAAGCTGCCGATTTTATTTCAACCAATTCCGAATGTCCAATCCCAACTCCTGAGTCTTTAGAACAATCCAAGCCACTAAGACCCCAAGACCCCAGAACCTACCGATTCAGGAAGGTGCGGTTGCGGTTCAGTTTCAAATCCTGCAGCAAGGCCGATTTGGCCCCGATGGTGACGCTAAAGCCCTGGATTTGCCCCACCGGCGTCCAGGTGCCCGTAATCTGCCAGCAGTGCAAATCGCGGAAGAAGTTGAGCTGCGTGAGGGTGATTTTGTTTGATACAAAATCGTAGCCCGAGTTGTAGCTAAAGCGCATTTTGTCGGTGAGCTTGATTTCGCCGCTCACCGTCATGGCCACGGTGGCCCACGCGCGGGGCCGGGGTTGGTCGGGGCGGCTCAGCCTAGGTCCGGGGTCTTGGTACAAGGCACCCAGCGAGGCATTCAGCGTCCACGGAATCGAGAAATCGAGGTAATCGATGTAAGAATCGGGCTGGTTGGGGTTGCCCAGCACGGGGTCGTTGGTGGGGGCCATGCGCTGCTGGCGGTTGCCGGGCTGGCCCGGCCGGCGGTTGCTGTCGAACTGGTACGTGAGCTGCACCGCGGCATTATCGAGGCGGGCCAGGCGCTTGGTTTCAAACAAATACCGGTCGATGAGGCGGCCGGTGGAGTCGCGCTGATAGAAATTGAACGACGACGACACGAGCAAGTTCAGCTTTTGGGCTACCTGCGTGCGGAAGCTGGCCGAAAGCGGAGCCAGCCGCAGCGAGTCGGCCGCGAAGTTGTAACCCGAGTTCAAATCGAAGCCGTCGATCAGGCTTACTTTCTTGTAAGGCTGGTTGCCGGTGGTATCCTGCTTGTTGCGCACCTTCATTTCAACCTGGTTTTGCACTCCAAAGCTGATTTGGCTGACGCGCCCGCCCGACGGCACCGCAAACGGGAAACCCGCGTAGCGCGAGAAATTGCGCGTCCCAAACAACTGGCCCGAGGAATTGCGCAAATCGCCAAGCGTAACCTCGTTGAACAGCCGCTTGCTGCCCTGGTAGTTGGGCGAACCGGTAAAGTTGATGCTCGGCGCCAACCGGTGCCGGATGGCCTGAATTTTACCGCCCGGCTTAAAGTTGACCGTGCCGTAGAGGTTGGTCGAAAGCGAAGCCCCATACGAGAGGTTGTGCACCACGTTGAACCCGCGTACCGTGTCGATGCGGACGGCCCGGGCTGCGGGCACGTACTTGTACTCCAGCTGCTTGTTGAACCAAGTTTGGCCGTAGTTGACGGTGGGGGTGAAGGAGAAATGCTTCAGCACCGAAAACTGACCTAGGGTGACGTCGAAGCGGTGTTGCACGGCCGTTTGCGCGTTGCGCAAAAAAGGCCGCAGGTTGTCGAAGCGCACCGGAATGGTGCGCGACTGCGCCTCGCCGCCCAGCAGCGGAATGCCAGCTTCGAGCACCCGGGCCTGCTCCACGTTGGTCAGGCGGTTTTGCCCCGTCATTTGGTAGGCCACCGCAAACTGCTCGTAAACGGCGCCGCGCGTGGGCAAGCCAAACAAGCGGTACAGGTTTTGGCGCTGCACGCCCACCGTTACGTCGGGCAGTGTTAGGTTAACGGTGCCGGTAATGGTGTTCAGGTCCTGCGCTGCCTGCACCGCGTAATTGATGGGCAGGTTGCGCAGCTGTTTCTGGTAGCTGACGGTGGAGTTGAAGGCCGGCGTTAGGTAATTACGCACGTCCAGCGTATTCTGCTGGTTAAACTCGGGGCTGCCCGTGCGCACGTTGGCCGAAAAACGGCCGCCGCCTGGGCGTGGGGTAGGCGTATGCGTCCAGGACAACCAAAACGTGCGCGGCTTAAAGTTGCGCCGAATGTTGGGGTCGGTATTCACCGATTCGGAGCGGAGCAACTGCCCGGCCGGCCGGCGCGAGTAGCTGAAGTCGAGGCGGCCGTCGTAGCGGTAGCGCTTGCGGTAGGTGAGGTCGGTGTTTACGCCCCAACCGCCAAACGCCACGCCGCTGCCCGAGTACACGTTGCCCGTTACGCGCAGCCCTAGGTACTGGTTGATGGCCCAATAATAACCACCGTTTGTGAGGTAAAAGCCGCGGTCGACGGCCTGCCCGAAAGTGGGAATGATGAAACCCGAAGCCCGGCTTTTGCCCGGGCTGGGGAAGTAGCCGAATAAGAAACCTAGGGGCGTGGGTATGTCGCCGATAACCAGGTTGAACGGGCCGGTAACCACCTGCTTGCGCGGCACCACCTTCATCTTGCTGGCGTTGATGAAGAAGTGCGGATGCTCGAGGTTGCAGGTGGTGTAGCGGCCACGCAGGCCGTAAATCTCGTTCAGCTCGTTTTTCTTCACCACATCGGCATGGATGTAGCCTTCGCCCTGCTGGGTTATGGCTTCCGATATCTTGCCTTTGCGGGTTTTGAAGTTGTAAGCAATGCGCCCGGCCTGGTAGGTTTCGGCCGCGTCTTTAAACACGGGTTTGTCGCGCACGCGGCCCGTCGAGTCCTTCAGCCCCTCGGCTGTCAGAATGTTCTGGTTGTAATCGACGGTGATGACGCCGGCTTTCAACGACATGTCGCCGTAATCGACGTTGGCCTTGTCGTAGAGCGTGGCCTTTTTCTCCTGTACGTTGAAGCGGATGGAGTCTTTGGCCTGGTACTTTACGGTCGTTTCGATGTCGCCCTTACGGGTTACCACGCGCACCGTATCGAGCGTGCGGCGAATGGTATCGGGCCGAACGGCCGCGGGCGTGGTGCGGCCGGGCCGCTGCTGCGCCCACGCCGCCGGCAAGCTCAGCGAGCAAAGCAGCAACAGCAAACCCAACAACAGCAGCCAGGGCTGCGCGCGGCGGTTGCGGCATAGCGTTTGATAATGCGCCCCAATAAGAGTCACGTAGAGCAGAATTGCTTTATTTTGTGGCTTAAGTGTGCAAAAGTAGCGGGTAGCTGCCCCATCTAACGAACTCTGTGCGGAATATTGTCCTTCTCGGTACGGCGCTGCTGGCGCTATTAGCCGGTCCGGCGGCCAGCGTGCAGCAGGTGCCTGGCCAGCCAACTGATACGACGCGGGCCACAACTACGGCCAACGTTTTTCGGCTGCGCACGGTGGTGCTCGATGCCGGCCACGGCGGCAAAGACCGGGGCTGCGCCGGGCAATCGGCGCGCGAAGCCGATGTCTCCCTGAAAATTGTGCTGGAGCTAGGTCGGCAGATCGAAGAAAACATGCCGGAGGTGCGGGTGATTTACACGCGCAAAACCGACGAGTTTGTGGAGCTGGCCGACCGCGCGGGCATTGCCAACAAGCACAACGCCGACCTGTTCATCTCGGTGCACTGCAACGCCGGCCCCTCCGCCGCCCGCGGCACCGAGGTCTGGACAATGGGCGCGCACAAAACGGAAGCCAACCTGGCCACGGCCAAACGCGAAAACGCCGTAATTCTGCAAGAAGACAATTATAAGGAGCGCTACGCTGGCTTCGACCCCAGCTCACCGCAAAGCCACATTTTGTTTTCCCTTTACCAAAGCGCCCACATCGACAACAGCCTGCGTTTCGCGGCCAAGGTCGATCATGAGTTTCGCACTTCGGTGGGGCGGCCTTCGCGCGGGGTAAAGCAGGCCGGGTTTCTGGTGCTCTGGAAAAGCACCATGCCGTCGGTGCTCATCGAGGCCGGCTTTCTTACCAATCCCACCGAGGAACGATATCTGAACGATAAAGCCGGCCAAACGTATATGGCTTCGGGTATCTACCGGGCGTTCCGCAAGTACAAGCAAGAGCTGGAAGCCGGCAGTGCCGGCAATTAAATGGCCGCTGCTTGCCATCTTGCGCCGCCGGCGCGCCGGCAGTCCGCATTATCTCTCTTCCTTCCCGCCATCTCCGTGTCCAAAGAAGCCAAAGTTGCACTGTTGGCCGTCGTTGCCCTCGTGGCACTATTCATCGGCTTTCGATTTCTGAAAGGCAGCAACGTATTCTCTAACGACCGCACTTTCTACGCCACCTACGACAACGTCGATGGTTTGCACCTGTCGGCGCCCGTCATGCTCAACGGCATCCAGGTGGGCCAGGTAAAAAACCTGGAGTTACAACCCGAGAAGAACAACCGGATTCGGGTGGCCATCGAAATTCAGCAGCGCGTCGAGGTGGGCGACTCCACCGTGGCCAGCCTGTCGGGCTCGCTCCTAGGTTCGAAAACCATTACGCTGCTGCAGGGCCGCAACACCAAGGTGTACGAGGGCGGCCAGGAGCTGCGCTCGTACCACGCGGCCAGCCTCACCGATGCGTTTCAGGCCAAAGCCCTGCCGGTGCTGGGCACCGTGGACAGCACGCTCATCAAGGTAAACCAGTTTTTGAGCAAAGAAGCCCGCCTGAGCTTGCAGCAAACCCTGCAAAACACGCAGGCCTCGACGGAGGCCATGAAGAACCTGCTGGTGATGAACCAGCGCAACATCAACCAGATTACCGCCAACATGGCCGAGCTTACCCGTTCGCTGAACGTGACGGAGCGCAAGTTCGACCGGCTGGCTACCAACCTGGCCCTGATTACCGACACGCTGAAAAACGCGCCCATGGCCGGCACGGTGCGCAAGCTGAACACCACCGTAACGGAGGCGCAAGCCGCCATGAAGCAGCTGAACCAGTCGCTTACCAGCACCAAAGGCTCCCTGGGTAAGCTGATGAACGACGACTCGCTCTACACCAACCTCAACAAAACGGCCGCCAGCTCCAACGCCTTGCTGGTCGATCTGAAAGCCAATCCCAAGCGCTACGTGCATTTCTCGGTGTTTGGCGGAGGCGGTAAGGAGAAAAAGACCAAGCAAAAAACCGAAACCGAGCAAAAGCCCGACGGCACCGTGGAGCGCGAAACCAAAACCGTAACGCAGCAGCAAGTTGCTCCGGTTGACACGGCCGTGAAGCCCTAGGTGCCGCTGGCCCATGGCCACCCTTGGAGGCAGCCCTTGCGCCAGCCGTTGCTTGATGCCACAAACAAAAAACCTAACGGGCTACGAACGCTCGTTAGGTTTTTTGTTTTCCTACCTTTGAAAGCGGCCTGCGCAAACGGCCCATTCGCCCCATCTGCATTCCCACTTACCGCCCGTGAATCAACCCGCTACTCCCCAGCCCGACCAGAAGATCAACCTGGAGTTCAACAAGAACGAAGACAGCAACAAGCAACTCGTGTTTCAGCTAAGCCAGCGCCTGAAAAAGGTGCACCTTGGCGGCGGCGAAAAGCGCATTGCAGCCCACAAAGCCAAAGGCAAGCTAACGGCCCGCGAACGTATTGAGTACCTCATCGACGAAGGCTCGGCTACGGTAGAGATTGGCGCGTTTGCCGGCGAAGGCATGTACCCCGAAGAGGGCGGCTGCCCCTCGGGCGGCGTGGTGGTGGTAATAGGCTACGTGCAAGGCCGCCAGTGCGTGATTGTGGCCAACGACGCCACCGTGAAAGCTGGCGCGTGGTTTCCCATCACGGCTAAGAAAAACCTGCGCGCCCAGGAAATTAGCATTGAGAACAAGCTACCGATCATTTACCTCGTCGACTCGGCGGGCGTGTACCTGCCCATGCAGGACGAAATTTTCCCCGATAAAGAGCACTTCGGCCGCATCTTCCGCAACAACGCCGTGATGAGCTCCATGGGCATCGTGCAGATTGCCGCCATCATGGGCCCGTGCGTGGCCGGTGGTGCCTACCTGCCCATCATGTCCGACGAGGCCATGATTGTAGATGGCACCGGCTCGGTGTTCCTAGCGGGTTCGTACCTCGTGAAATCGGCCATCGGCGAGAGCATCGACAACGAAACCTTAGGTGGCGCTACTACCCACTCCGAGATTTCGGGCGTGACGGACTACAAGTTCGCCAACGACCAGGAGTGCCTCGACCACATCCGCAACATCTTCGACAAAATGGGCGCCACGCCCACGGCCGGCTTCGACCGCAAAGCTCCCGCCGTGCCGGCCGAGAACCCCAAGGAGATTTACGGCCTGCTGCCCTCCGACCGCGTGAAGCCCTACGACATGATGGACATCATCAAGCGTTTGGTGGATAACTCGGAGTTCGAGCCCTACAAAGACCTATACGGCCAGTCGCTCATCTGCGGGCTGGCGCGCATCGATGGTTGGGCTGTGGGCATTGTGGCCAACCAGCGCAAAATCGTGAAGACGAAAAAGGGCGCCATGCAAATGGGCGGCGTTATCTACTCCGACTCGGCCGACAAAGCAGCGCGCTTCATCATGAACTGCAACCAGAAGCGCATTCCGTTGGTGTTCCTGCACGATGTGTCGGGCTTCATGGTGGGCTCGCAGTCGGAGCACGGCGGCATTATCAAGGACGGCGCCAAGATGGTGAATGCCATGTCGAATTCGGTGGTGCCCAAGTTTTCCGTCATCCTGGGCAACAGCTACGGCGCCGGCAACTACGCCATGTGCGGCAAAGCCTACGACCCGCGCCTGATTGTGGCCTGGCCCACCGCCCAGCTAGCCGTAATGAGCGGTGCCGCTGCGGCCAACACGCTGCTGCAAATTCAGGTAGCCGCCGCCGAAGGCAAAGGCGAAAAGCTGACCGAAGAGGCCAAGAAGGAAATGTTCGACAAGATCAAGGCTCGCTACGACGAGCAGCTCTCGCCGTACTATGCCGCCGCCCGCCTGTGGGTTGATGCCGTGATTGACCCATTGGAAACCCGTAAAGTGATTTCGGAAGGTATCCGGATGGCCAACCACGCGCCCGTTGAGAAACCCTACAACGTGGGTGTGATTCAGGTGTGATGTGGAGCCATTTCTTATTGGTTCTATCGATTCCTGTTTGGCTGGGCTCATGCTCTGTCAAGCAGGAATCGACCGTTAAAGAGGTATCGGAACCTAGTATAAAGCCGCCTTTGCCTCCGCCGCCGCCAGATGGCATCTGGGATCGAGTAGATTCTGTAGCGAGCAGGGAGGCTGGATACGTCTACCCAGCATACCAATTGATGCGTAGTGGAGATTACCCTCGGCTAACACTGCCTTGTGGTTTGCGCTTTCGGAGCACATTCAATGATGTCACTACTATTGGGATGCGCGCGCACAAGAACAAGCAGGTCTTTTACTTTTCCCGCGATAATGACCCACGGCACTTTGATGAGAAGCAAAAGAAGATGGTCGACATCGTCATTGACGACGAGTGGCAGGACATAGTGTTTTTCGAAGTTCCTGTAGGTAAGCCGCACTTTCGGTACGTGGATAAGCAACTTCTGAGTGCTAAGCTTATAGATGGCACGAGTTGCTTCTGCGCTGCTGAGGATATGATTACAGCTAATATCCGTAAGGGCGTACTAGAAGGTTGGCGTTTGAATGATACAACTTGGCAAATCAGGATCGATGCCTCCTATCGTAAATCCGATCAGGATTCGACTTGGACAGTTAAGATAAAAGTGAACCAACGCTTCTCTGTGGCTAAGCCGGATACTAGCATCTGGCACTATAGATGCAAAGAGGATAGGTGATACTCTTCGCTTAGGGTTGCTCCTCCAACCTTAGTGCGTCCGCTAACCTAGGGCGCGCGTATAGCCATCTTCAAACCCTTGAAGAAGATGGCGAAGAAAAGCGTAGCCGAATGGCTGGTTGATGCCTTGGAAGCCGCAGGCGTGCGGCGCGTTGTGCGTTGCGGAAATTGCTGTGCGCCCGATGACCAAGTGCTGCGGGTAGCTGGCTTCTAACCCGACTGAAGTTACGTTGAGGGCCCTAGGTGTGGCACGTTGACAATAGCCACACCAGGCTACGCGTGCTGCGCGGCGCGAGGCAGCAACCACCTAGGCGCGCCTAGCCACTGCAAGCGGCTAACTTTTCGCCTAATTCGCCGTCTATTTCTACATTATCTTTACCGACCGTAAACCGCCGCGCTAAGCGGGCCAGGGTTGGTTTAGCGCCCCGATTTGGATGACGAATAAAGAAATCAAAGCCCTTATCTCGCTGCTCGACGACGCCGAAATCCGGCCCCAGATTGAAGAGCGCATCCACGAGCTGGGGGAGAGCGTGATACCGTTTCTGGAGGAGGCCTGGGAGGAAAGCCTCGATTCGCAGCAGCAAACGCGGCTGGAGGAGCTCATCCACGACCTGCAATTTTCGGGTTTGCAGGAGCGCCTGCGCGTGTGGCGCGACTCGGGCGGCGAAAACCTGCTCGAGGGCATGTGGCTCATCAACTCGTACCAATATCCCGATGCCGACCTGCAGGCGCTGAACCGCGCCATTGAGCAGCTGCGCTACGAAACCTGGACGATGCTGCGGGCCGAAATGACGGCTATTGAGCAGGCGCGGGCCCTCAACCATGTGCTGTTTCGGGTGCACCGGTTTGCGGCCAATACCCAAAACTTTCATGCGCCGGCCAACTCCATGCTGCATTTGGTGCTGGAGTCGAGGCGGGGCAACCCGCTTACGCTGTGCGTGATTTACCTGCTGGTGGCGCAGCGCTTGGGGCTGCCCGTGTTCGGCGTGAACTTGCCCAACCTGTTCATCCTCACGTTTCGGCCTGAGCAAGCCGAAGAGCAGCCGTTTTACATCAACTGCTATAACCGCGGCTTAATCCTGACGCGCACCGACATTGAGCATTACGTGGCGCAGCTCAACCTGCCGCCCAACGAAATCTTCTTCGAGCCCTGCTCGCACCTCGATATTGTGCGCCGCGCCCTGCGCAACCTCGCCGTGAGCTTCGAGAAGATGCAGGAGCCGCACAAAGCCAACGAGGTAAACAAGCTGCTGGCTATCCTGACCGGCGACGACACGCCTACGGCCTCGCCCAACGAGGAAGCCGACGACGAATCGGGCCAAGAATAGACGTTTGATGAACTCAACAAAAAGGCCCGCCGCGGTATTGTCCGAGGCGGGCCTTTTGGTGTTGCGGGCCAGCAGCACCTAGGGCGCCGGTGCTTAGTTCTTCTTGATTAGGCAACCCGAAGCGCGCTTTTCGGCGATGGGCGCGTTGTGGCCGGCCAGTACCGCGTCGAGGGCGTTTTTGAGGTAACGGTCTTTGGCATACGATTCCATCTGCGGGTTGTCGTCGATGGCGCCGCGGTAGCGCACCACAAACCCACCAGCAGCCGGCTGCAGCACCACCGCCTCGGGCGTCTTGCTGACGCCGAGCAAAGCGGCGGTTTTCAGGCCTTCGTCGGTGAGGTACTGCAATTCGGGGCCGGCCGAGGTTTTCACCTTCAGCTTGTCCGCGTCGAGAGCCTCGGCCGTTTGCTCGATGTTGATAGGCGCTGTTACGAACAAGAACTCTACGCCCCGGCTGGCATAGCTGCTGCTCAGGGCACCTAGGCGGTTTTGATACAGGCGCGAGAAAGGGCAGGCCGGGTTGGTGAACACCACCACCACGGCTTTGCTGCTGGCCAGGGAGCTAAGGTTGAGGCTGGTGTTGTTGGCCTTCGTGAGGGAGAAGTCGGTAACCAGCGCCGTTTGGGCGCGGGCCGTGGTGGCCAGTGCGGCCGCGGTAAGCAGCAGGGCGGCAGTTAGCAGGGTAAGGCGTCGGAACGACATATGACAGAGGGAAGGATTCGAGAGGTTTTACAAAGCCACGCACCACGTCAGTACGCAATCATTAGCAAGGCGCTCGTAGCGGAGCAGGTGTTGCGAGGGGGCCTCGTGGGGCGGGAGCAAGTGCCCAGTAAGCGTGCCCTGCGCTTGCAAGGCAAAGGGCTCGAGCTGAATGTGCTCCTTGAATAAAAGGCGGCGGCGGCTGTGCAGTTTGTAAAGGGTTTCTTTGGCGCTCCAGTATAGGCTGTGCTTGGTTTCGTCGGGGCCGGCATCGAGGCGCTCGGCTTCGCTCAAAAACTTGGTAGCCAGTTGGCGTGCTTTGGGCCGCACTTGTTCAACATCTATGCCAACTCGTCCCTGGGGCGTGAGCAGGGCTGCCACCCACTCGCCCGAGTGCGACAGTGATATGCCCGCGCCGGGTAGCCCCGCTACCAGCGGCTGGCCCGTGCCGGCGTCGGTACGCACCAGGGTGGGGGCGTCGGTAAGCTCGCGCAGCAGCTCGTGGGCCAGGGCGCGGCCGGCCAGCCACTGGCGCGGGCGCTCCGGGTCGCGGCCCGCAGGCAGCCAGGCCGCGTATTCGCCGGGCAGGCGCGTTAGCAGCTCGTCGGCGGGCTCGGTAAGGCGCCACAAGCCCAGCAAAGCAGCATCGGGGGTGGCGGTGAGGCTATGAAGCGGCACAGGTGGTAGGGTAGGAGCGCACGAAAGCAAGCGAATTCGGAGGCAATTACGGTGTAGGCGGGCACTTGGCCGTACTTTCGCGCTGCCAAATTGTGCCGCCCTAGGTGGCAACCCGCTTGCTCATGAACATCACCCAGCGCCCCCAGGTGCAGAAACTGGCCCAGCTTACCGGCCACCGCGACTGTGTGTACGCCCTGGCCGGGCACGCGGCCGAGCGCACGTTTTTCTCGTCGGGCGCCGATGGCATGGTGGCCAGCTGGAGCATCGACGCGCCCGAGCAGGACGGCCAGCTAATTGCCAAGGTAGAAAACTCGGTGTACGCCCTGCACCATGAACCCAGCCGGCAACTGCTCATTGTGGGCCACAACTACCAAGGCGTGCAGGTGATTAACCTGGCCGATAAAGCCCTGCTGCACGCCACGGCGCTGCCCCCGGCGCCCATCTTCGATTTTGCTTACTCGGCCCAGCGGCAACGGCTGTTTGTGGCCCTCGGCGATGGTACGCTGGCCGTGCTGCGCACCACCGATTTTGGCCTGGAGCACCTCGTGCGCCTTTCCGACAAAAGCCTGCGTTGCCTGAGCCTTAACGAAACCCTCGGTGAGCTGGCAGTGGGCGGCTCCGACCACCGCCTGCGCATCCTCGATGCCGATACGCTGCAGCTTAAGCATACCCTCACGGCCGCTACCAACTCGGTATTTACAGCGGCTTATCACCCCACAAGCAGCCTGCTGTACTCGGCCGGGCGCGATGCCCACTTGCGCGTGTACGATGCCACTCAAGGCTACGCCGAAGTGCACACGGTGGTAGCGCATTTGTTTGCCATCAACCACCTCACCTTCAGCCCCGATGCCCGCATGCTGGCCACCTGCAGTATGGATAAAAGCATTAAGCTGTGGGACGCCGATACCTGCCGCTTGCTGCGCGTATTGGATAAAGCCCGCCACGCCGGGCACGGCACCTCGGTAAACCGGCTGTTTTGGTCGGGGCGGCAGAATAGGTTAGTTTCGTGTAGCGACGACCGCAGCCTGGCCGTGTGGCAGGTTGAAATGAGTAGCCAGTGAGCAGAAGTGGGGTTGAACAGGCAATAAACGCCCTAGGTAGTCAGCCCGCAATCAGCATCCGCAACCACGCAATACCAACTACTCAGTACCCAGTACCTAGTACCTTTTCATGAAAATTACCGCTCTCGATATCCGCCAGAAAACGTTTGAGCGCGCCTTTCGGGGTGTTGATAAAGACGAGGTAGAAGGCTTCCTGCTCACGCTTTCGCAGCAGTGGGAGCGGATGACCGACGAAAACCGCGAGCTGCGCCGCCAGCTTGAGCAAGCCCAGCACGATGTGCAGCGCATGCGCGAAGTGGAAACCTCGCTGTACCGCACCCTCAAAACCGCCGAAGACACCAGCACCAACATGGTGGAACAGGCGCAAAAATCGGCCGACCAAAAGCTGCGCGAAGCCCAGGGCATGGCCGAACAGATTTTGGCCGAAGCCCGGCAAAAGGCCCGCTCGGTGGTAGACGACGCCTACCAGCAGGCCGAGCAGGCCCTGGCCGACATGCAGGGCGAGGTAAACCACCTAGGGCAGGAGCACCAACGCCTCGAGGGCTTGTACGATACCCTCGTGCGTGACTTGCAGCAACTCACCGGCAGCGTGCAGGAAAAGGTAGACCAAGCCAAGCAGCGCCCCCGCGGTGCCGTGGCCGCTATCCTTTCGAAGGCCGCAAGCGTAAAGGTTAAACGCGAGGAACCCACCTCGCCCGCAACCGAACCTGCCATGTACGTGTCCGCCCCTTCCGCTTCATCTGCCGCCTACATTCCGTCGGCTGCCCCCGCCACGGGTGGCAGCGCGTTCGACGGCGGCGGCGCACCCACCAGCCGCCCCATTGGCCCGCAGCCCGGCCGCCAAAACCAGCCCGGCGAGCCGGCCCACGCGCCCGGCCCCGAAATCGATCCGATGCGCCCGAGCGAAAACCCGGGCATCTCGGAGCCTTCGCGCATCAGCGTGCCCGATCCGGTGCGCGTGCCCTCGCCCGATGCGCCGCGCATCGAGCCCACCGCCCCCGACATTCAGCCCATCGGCCCCGGCAGCCCCGAAATCACGCAGCCTTCGCCGGCTACGCACCCGGGCATGGCCGCCGTTGCCGAAACCGAGAAGTCGTTTTTCGATGAAATTTAGCGCGCAAAGCCGCTAGCAGAAGGCCTGCCTCACGGGGCAGGCTTTTTTGTTTCCTTTGCGGCAGCACGCGGCACCTAGGGGCGGGCCTTGCGGACGTTTAATTAACCCTAGGTACCAAGGCGGGCGGGAGCCAAAACACCCCAACCCGCCAACTCACCAACTGAAACCGCCGAACCCATGGGCCTTATTGCGCTTGAAGGACTGGAGTTTTTTGCCTTCCACGGCTACTACGACGAAGAACAGAAAATCGGAAACAAGTACGGGGTAGACCTGCGCGTGCGCACCAACTTGTACCGCGCCGGCAGCACCGACCACCTTTCCGAAACCGTGAACTACGAGGTACTCTACCGCATGGTGGCCGAAGAAATGCAAGCCCCGGCCCGCCTGCTCGAGCACCTGGCCCACCGCATCATCGACCGCATTTTGCACGAGTTTGGCCACGTACGCTGGGTTGAGGTCAGCGTATCCAAGTTCAACCCACCGGTGGGCGGCATTTGCCAGCGCGCCCGCGTTACGCTCAAGCGCAAGCGCCCCGCTCCAGCTCTGTAAGCTCGGGTATGCCCAAGTAAGTATTGCCCGGCTGGCCACTTCGGCCGGCCGGGCTTTTTTGTGCGGCACAAGTTGCACTGCAAGCAGTCGGTTTCATTTTGCCGAAAATACCGCCGTACCGGCTTGGCGCTCAAGCATCCTGCGGTGGTAATTAGCGTCTGTCGGCAAGACGAACGAAATAATTCGTAGCATTTGCTTGACTTCTACGATGTGTTTCGTATATGTTTGTTACGAAACGTTTCGTAACGACGCACCCGAGCAATGAGTAAGAAGAACATACCGCGCCCGACGGAATCGGAGCTGGAAATTTTGCAGGTGCTGTGGCAGCATGGCCCCAACACCGTGCGCTTTGTAAACGACGAACTGAGCAAGCGCCGCGACGTGGGCTACACCACCACGCTGAAGCTGCTGCAGCTGATGCACGAAAAAGGCATCGTAACCCGCGACGACTCGAGCCGCACCCACGTGTACCGCGCCGCCTTGCGCGAGCAAGAAACCCAAGGCATGCTCATCGACCGCCTGCTCGATGCCGCCTTTGGTGGCTCGGCCCTGAAGCTGGTGCAGCAGGCCCTCGGCAACCGCCAAACCAGCCGCGAGGAGCTCGATCAAATCCGCAACTTGCTCGACAGCATCGACAACCAAACCCCAACCACCGACCCCGATGAATTGGCTTGAGAACTTGCTAACGCCTGCGTTGGTGCGGGCTGTGGGCTACACCATTCTGCACTCGTTGTGGCAGGGAGCGGTGGTGGCCATTGCGCTGGCCGGCTTGCTGCTGCTGCTGCGCCGCCACTCGCCGCAGGTGCGCTACGGTGCCACGGCCGCCGCCCTCGGGCTGGTGGTGCTGCTGGCCGCCGTTACGTTTGTGCGCTACTACCTCACCGCCCTGCCCGGGGCTAGCACCGGCCCCGTTACGGCCGTGGTAATGGTATCGGATGCAGTGGGGGCGCAAAGCAACGCCAACGGCGCCGCCATACTGGCGCAGGAGGGCCCGCTAAGCGCCAAAGTGGTGCTGCGCTACCTCGAGCAACACCTGCCGCTGCTGGTAACGCTGTGGTTTATGGGCTTGCTCACGATGACCCTGCGCATGCTCGGCGGCCTAGCCTACGTGCAGCGCCTGCGCCACTACGGCACGCAGCCCCTAGGTCTGGCCTGGCAAAACCGCCTGGCCAACCTGGCCGAGCGCGCCGGTCTGAAGCGCCCGGTAGCCCTCATGGAGTCGTCGATGGTGCGCGTGCCGATGGTTATTGGCCACCTGCGCCCGGTAATTCTGCTGCCCCTAGGTGCCGTGGCCGGGGTATCGACGCTGCAGCTCGAAGCTATTTTGGCCCACGAGCTGGCCCACGTAGTGCGCCGCGACTACCTCGTGAACCTGCTGCAATCGGTGGCCGAAATCTTGTTGTTCTACCATCCGGCGGTGTGGTTCCTGACGGCCACGCTGCGCTCGGAGCGCGAAAACTGCTGCGACGACGTGGCCGCCTCGCTTTGCGGCGACCCGCTGGTGCTGGCCCGCGCCCTGGCTGCGCTGGCCGAGCTGGGTCTTGAACGGGCCGTAGCCCCGCGCCTGACGATGGCAGCCGTGGGGCCCAAGGGCTCGTTGCTGGGCCGGGTGCGCCGCCTGGTGCAAGGCCGCACGGCGCCCACTTTCTCCGAAGGTTTCATGGCTGCCTGCGTGGTAATGGCGGGCTTGGTATTGCTGTCGGTTACGGCGGCTGCCGCCCTGGCCAACCCGCGCTTAGCTGCTGAGGCGCCGCGCCTGCTGCGCTCAGCCGTGCTCAAGCCCTTTATGCCTGCCGCCCAGGTTGCGTTGCCCCCCGTGGAGGCATGCCCCGACGACGCTGCTTTGCCCGCCGTGACGGCTGTAAACGACGACGATGACGACGACAAACGCAAGCGCAAAAACAAACGCCGCGCCGACACGCGCGTGGTGGTGGTTGATCGTAACCTCGAAACCCGCGGCCGCCGCGGCGAGCCGGGCACCGTGGTGATTGAGAAAGACAAAAAAGGCCGCCTGAAAGAGCTTTACGTGAACGGACAGCGTGTGGAAACCGGCGACGACGACCGCCGCGGGGGCAAAGCCAAGCCCAACGAAGAGGTGCGCGTAATTCAGCTACCGGCCACCGCCCACGGCCGCCACTTTACGCCGGGTACCTACGAGTTCCGCTTCGAAAACGGCTTCGACGAGAAGAAGCTCCGCACCCAGCTGCGCCACCTCGAGCTAAGCAACCTGCCCTCCGAGGGCGAACTGCGCGTGATTTCGCGCGATGCGCTGGTATCGGCCGAGCGTGCCCTGGCCAAAGCCCGCCTGAGCGGCGACCTGAGCGACGAGGAGCGCGACCGGATTGAGGACGAACTTGACCGCCTGCGCGAGCACCGCGACGAGCTGCGCGAACGCGACGCCGAGCAGCGCGCCCGCGAAGCCGAAGTGCACGCCCGCTACAACGAGGAGCGCGTACGCATCAGCGAAGAACGCGTGCGGGTAAACGAAGAGCGCGCCCGCGAGCGGGAAGCCCGTGCTCGGGAGCGAGAGGCCGAAGCCCGCGAACGGGAACGGAAGTACCGCGAGGGCGAAGAGGCATTCATCAAGGAGCTCAGCAAAGAAGGCCTGATCAGCGACGCTAACTCGTTTCAGCTGCTGCTGAACAACACGCGCATGGTGGTAAACGGCAAGGAGCAGTCCGAGAGCGTGCGCCGCAAGTTTCTGGACTTGTGGGCCAAGCACACCGGTCGCACCATGACGGGTTCTACCTCGCTGTCTATCAACCGAAGCGCGGGCAACTCCAATATCTGGATTTCATCGAGCGACGGCGGCGCAACGCCGCCGGTGCCGCCCGCACCGCCTGCCCCGCCGCGTGCACCCCGGCCCCCCCGGGCCGGCGTGGTAGCCCCGCGGCCGCCGCAGCCTCCTTTGGCACCTAGGGCGCCGCGCGGCCCGCGCCGCAGCACAATGGTAAACGGCGTCGATCTGGGCCAAGAGCTCCGCAAAGACAACCTGATTGCCGATGCCGACCGCAGCTACGAGTTTCGCTTGAACAACAACGAAATGGTGGTGAACGGCAAAAAACAATCGGCCGACACCGCCACCAAATACCGCAAACTGCTGGGCGGCGACAAAGGCGGCAAAGTCGACATTAACATTGTGTTGAAAGAAGACTGATTTGCCGGAGCTTTGGTTGTGCCTTTTGGGCGCACAGGCCGAGCCTTAAAGGCCAAAACCGGGCGGGGTAGCTACCCCGCCCGGTTTGTTTGTAGCCCTGGCACCAAGGGTGCGCCAAGCGGCCCAGGTGGCATCACATAAATATGTGGGTGGGTGCAGGCAACTGTACGGGCCAAAAACGCATCTATTAGCCCAATCTGCCATTTACCGTTTCCCTTCTGTGCTGCCGTTGCCTATGCTTACTCGTACGCTATTGCTTTGTTTATTGGCTTTGTGGATGCAGTCGGCGAGGGCGCAAACGCCGGCCCCAGCGGCGCCCGCAGCAGCCAAGCCCGGCAAGCAGTTGCAGGCACTGCGCATTGCCGAGCCCGTGAAGCTCGACGGCCTGCTCGACGAGCCGGCTTGGCAGCAAGCTCCGGTGGCCTCTGATTTCGTGGAAAACCAACCCACACCCGGCCGCCCCGAAAAGCACAAAACCGAGGTGCGCGTGCTCTACGACGACCAGCACTTGTACATCGGCGCCGTGATGCACGACATCTCGCCCGACTCGATTTTGCGCGAGCTCAGCCAGCGCGACGACATCAACAACTCCGACTGGTTTGGGGTATTTCTCGACACGTACCACGACAAGCAGAACGGCTACGGCTTTATCGTAACCTCGGGCGGGGTGCAGCTCGATGCGCGCTACTCGCCCGCCAACGGCGAAGACGGCAACTGGAACGCCGTGTGGGACTCGCGCACCGCCATTCGGGGCACCGATTGGGTAGCCGAGCTGCGCATTCCGTACTCGGCCATCCGGTTCGCGCCCGCTACGGGCGGCGTGGCGCCGGTGTGGGGCCTCAACTTTGCGCGCCAACGCCAGATAACGCGCCAAAAGTTTTTCTGGAACGAGCTGCGGCCCGAAGTAGACGGCTTCGTGAACCAGTGGGGCACCCTGCACGACCTGCGCGACATCAAGCCGCCCCTGCGCCTCTCGCTCACGCCCTACGTGTCGGGCTACGTGAACGACAACCCCCTGAACGCGGAGGGGCAACGGCGCACCACGACTTCGTTCAACGGCGGGGCCGACGTGAAGTGGGGCATCAACGAGAGCTTCACCTTGGACGCGACGTTGGTGCCGGACTTCGGGCAGGTGCAGAGCGACAACCAGGTGCTGAACCTGTCGCCCTTCGAGGTACAATTCGCCGAAAACCGGCAGTTTTTCACTGAAGGTACCGAGCTCTTCAACAAAGGCAACTTGTTTTACTCGCGCCGGGTGGGGGCCACGCCCATCGGCTTTTACCAGGTGCAAGCGGGCGAGAACGAGAAGATCATCCGCAACCCGGCCGAGACGCGCCTGCTCAACGCCACCAAGGTGTCGGGGCGCACGCGCAAGGGCCTGGGCGTCGGCGTGTTCAACGCCCTAAGCAACGACGTGTACGCCACGCTGCGCCACGAGGAAACCGGTGCCGAGCGTACCGTGAAAACCCAGCCCTTCAGCAACTACAACATTACGGTGCTGGATCAGTCGCTGAAAAACAACTCCTACGTTTCGCTCATCAACACCAACGTTACGCGCTGGGGCCAAACCTACGACGCCAACGTCACGGGCGGGCTGTTCCGCTTCGCCAACAAAAGCAACTCGTACGCCGTGGATGGCCGCGTGGTGTACTCGCGGCGCCGCGGCAACCGCTTCGGCTCCGACGAACAAATCGACGACCGCGACGGATTTAAATACGCGCTGAGCGTAGGCAAAATCAGCGGCGCCTTTACCTGGAATCTAAGCCACGGCATCGAGTCGGACCGCTATAACCCCAACGACCTGGGCATTTTGTTCGGCAACAACAAAATCTCGCAGGAGCTGCAGCTGCGCTACAACAAGTTTAAGCCCTTCTGGAAGGTCAACAACCTCTCGACTTACCTGGGCACCTACTACGGGTTGTTGTTTTCGCCGACCCGTTATCAGGCCGTAAACGTGTATGGCGGCGCCAATACCACCTTCACCAAGCACTTCATCAGCACGGGCTTTTACTTCGAGCTGTACCCCGTCACGCGCGATTACTTCGAGCCCCGCCAGTACCCGCTGGGCCGCTACTTCGTGAGACGGCCGGCTAACGCAGTGGTGGGGGGCTACGTTTCGTCGGACTACCGGAAAAAGCTGGCGCTGGACCTGAATGCCAACCTGGTGCCCTATGCCGAAGACGACCGGTTGCCGCGTCCGCGGCGGTTCGATGTCAGTTTTGGCCTCTCGCCGCGCTACCGCGTCAACAACCAACTGAACTTCCGCTACAGCCTCGACTGGAACCTGAACCACAACCAGATCGGCTACGTGAACGGCGGCATGAGCACCAGCGAGCCGCTCGATCAGCCTTTCCTGGGGCAGGTAATCCTGGGCCGACGGAATGTGGTAACGGTATCGAACGTGCTGCAAACGGCCTACACCTTCACCAACCGCATGTCGCTGACAGTGCGTACGCGCCACTACATCAGCAACGTGCGCTACCGCGACTTTGCCCGCCTCTCGCCCGGCGGCGACGAGGAGCTGGTGGACTACCGCCGCAACCGCGACAACACGTACAACGCCTTCAACATCGATGCGGTGTACTCGTGGTGGTTTGCGCCCGGCTCGCAGGTGAGCGTGGTGTGGAAGAACGCCGGCTCCACCTTCCTGCAGGCCGAGAAAGCCACCCCGCTGTACTTCGACAACCTCAGCAACACCATCAACACCCCGCACAACAACTCCATTTCCATCAAGGTGTTGTACTTCCTCGACTACTTGGCCCTGCGCCCCAGGCGCGGTTAGCGCTTGCCCTTGCCGATGAAAGCCCAACGCCTAGGTGCCGTGGCCTTGCTCGTGCGCGACTACGACGAAGCCATTGCGTTTTACACCCAAGTCCTAGGTTTCGAGCTGATCGAAGACACCGACCAGGGCAACGGCAAGCGCTGGGTGCTGGTAGCCCCGCCCAACGCTGCGCCGGGCACCTGCCTGCTGCTGGCCAAGGCCGAAGGCGAAGCGCAACTGCAAGCCGTAGGCAACCAGAGCGGCGGCCGGGTGTTCCTGTTTCTGTACACCGATGACTTTTGGCGCGACTACCGCGCCATGCGCGAGCGGGGCGTGCATTTTTTGGAGGAGCCGCGCACCGAAGCCTACGGCACCGTGGCCGTATTCCGCGACTATTACGGCAACAAGTGGGACTTGCTGGAGCCCCGCGCTGCCCAGTAGCCCTAGGTCGTTACAGGTCCAACAGCTCGTCGGCAGCAGCAAAGGCCGATTTTTCGCCGCGCATTACTTGCTCGCGAATTGCGCCTAGGTGCTGCTGCACCGCGGGGCGGGCATAGAAGCGTTCTTCCAAGGCCTCGCGGATGCTGTGGTGCAGCCACTGCAGGTTTTGCTCCTGGCGGCGGCGCTCGAAGTAGCCGTTGCCGCGCGCATGCTCGAGGTACCTCTGAAGCTCCTCCCACACGCCGGGCACGCCTTCGCCGGTGAGGGCCGAGCAGGTGCGCACCACCGGCGCCCAGCCCGAGCTACCCAGCGGAAACAGGTGCAACGCGCCTTGGTATTCGCGGCGGGCGCGCTTGGCGGCCAGCTCGTTGCCCGAGTCGGCTTTGGTGATGACGACGGCATCGGCCATTTCCATGATGCCGCGCTTTACGCCCTGCAGCTCGTCGCCGGCGCCGGCCAGCATCAGCAGCAAAAAGAAATCGACCATGCCGTGCACAGCCGTTTCGCTCTGGCCCACGCCCACGGTTTCAACGAAAATGACATCGTAGCCGGCGGCTTCGCACAGCAGCAGGGCCTCGCGAGTAGCCCGTGCCACGCCACCTAGGGAACGGCCCGCCGGCGAAGGGCGGATGTACGCATTGGCGTGTGCCGAGAGGTGCTGCATGCGGGTTTTGTCGCCCAGAATGCTGCCGCCGCTGCGCTGGCTGGTGGGGTCGATGGCCAGCACGGCCAGGCGCAAACCCAGCTGCTCTACCACGTACATGCCCAGCGCCTCGATGAAGGTGCTTTTGCCCACGCCCGGCACGCCCGTAATGCCGATGCGCACCGAGCGGCCCGTGCGCGGCAGCACGGCCCCAAGTACTTGCTGGGCCAGCGCGTGGTCGGAGGCCAAGGTGCTTTCGACGAGCGTAATGGCGCGGCTAAGCACGAGCCGGTCGCCGGCAAGCAGGCCTTCGGTGTATTGTTCGGCGGTAAGGCGTCGGGCCAAAGCGGAAGGGCTAGGTAGGCAGTCAGGAAAACCAAAGCCGCAGCACGAAGCAGCGGCTTTGGGTGGCTAAAAATACTTACTCGTAGGCTACGGCAAGGGGGCGCTTGGTTAGCTTGTAAACAAACCGGGCCGAGCGTTGTGTGCTCGGCCCGGTGCGTTAAGGCTTTTGGAAGTAAATCTGCATGAAGTTGGGCAGCCCCAGCTTGCCGCGCCGGCCGCCGAGCTTGATGCCATCGTCGGTGTACTTGCTGGCTTTGCCCATGGCGTTGGGGTTCTCAATTACACCTAGGAAAGGGTTGTCTTCGCGGGCCACGTAAATGCGGCCATCGGGGCCGAGCTGCAGCGAGCCGATTTTGCGGTTGGCCGAGTTGCCCACGGCGGTTTTGGTGCCGCTGGCCAAATCTACCTGCCACACTTGGGCGTTGCCGCCGCCGTTGCCGTTGCTGGTGGCGTACACCTTGGAGCCATCGGGCGAAAACTCCACGCCGTAAGCTTCCTCGAAGGGGCCATACGACTTGGGGTTGCTCACCTTGCCGGTAGCATTGTCAAAATCGAACACCTGCACGCGGTTGGCCTCGCGCCAAATAGCCACGGCCAGTTTGCGGCCGTCCGGCGAAAACTTCATGCAGCCAATGGCATTTCGGCCGGGGCCGGCGTGCATGGCCCCCACGTTGCTGAGGTTGGGCTTGGTAATCACGCCATCGGGCGTAACGAGGTAGCTCACGAAGGCATTGGAGTTCCAGCGGTGGCCCACCACCCAAATGTCGCGGCCGTTGCGGTGGCGCACGGCGGCCAGCTTTTCGGCCACCGGCGAAATCAGCAGCATGTTGCTGCGCTTCACGTCGCCGAGGCCGCCTTCGGCCGTCATATCAACCACGGAGTAGCGCATGCCGTTGGAGCTGCCCTCGGCGCCGGTGGTGAAGATGTAGAACACGTTGCCGCTGCCGGGGTCGGGCACGATGAGCGCGCTCTGGCTGCTCGATTTGCTGCCCATCAGGTTTTTGCCGTTCAGCATGGGCTCGTGCTGGCGGTTCCAGACGGTAACGCCGTTGGTGTAGAACAGCAGTTGTCCGCGCGAGGTAGTGGCCACCGACGAGCCCTCGTAGGTGCTCAGCTTGCCATCGAGCAGGGGAGTGGGTGCTCCCTGCCGGAAATCGAGGCCGGCCTCTTGACCAAAGTACCAGATAGAAGATTGCTGTTGGGCCTGCGCACTCAAGGCCCCAAGCAGTAGTAAGAAGAGCGGAAACAGTCGAAAACGCATGTGCATTTGCCACGGCCCAACCGGATTGTTAGCGGTTGGGCTTGGCCGGCTAATAACGCAAAAGCGTGCCAAACTGATGCGTCACAGGACCTCTGTGAGGCAAGGCCCTCTCCCGTGCAGAGGGAGTACCAACGCGGCGCAACAGTCAGCAACGATTCCGTTCAACGATTGCGGCGGCTGCGGCTCGCGCCTTCGCCGCCGCGCCCTAGGTGTGTAGCGCGGAAATCCGTTCTGCGACGCGCCCCGGGCGCGTATGTGGGCTTGCGCGGTTACGGATACGCGCCCGGGGCGCGTCGCGGAACGGATTTCCGCGCTACTGCTTTGTGGCCGCTTCTGCCTAGTTCGTCTGGATCTTCGGCACGCTTAAGAAAGGGGGTATGCCCCGTGGGGGGCTTGTGAGGCCACTTACACCGCCCAATCTCCTGCCAGCAACCTAGGGAGCAGCGGCCGCACAATGCGGTAGCTCAGGCCCCAAAGTTTATGCTCGCCGATGCGGATAAACGAGATGGGCATGGGGCGTGGCCAACCTTCGAGCTGCCAATGCTCGGTGGCGTGGTGGGCCGGGTTGGCAAGGTCGGCTACGCGTACTTCCAGTACCTCTTCTACTTCGCGCTCTAGCCAGCGCCACACCGCGGGGCGCGTAATGCGGGCCAAGAAAGGCGCCACCTGGTAGCCCGTGGTAATGGTGCTGATGACGGGCAATTCGGCCAGTACCTCAATGGCCGAAGCGGGCAGGTGCACTTCCTCTTCGGTTTCGCGCAGGGCGGTGTGCAGCAGCGAGGTATCGGTGGGGTCGTGCTTGCCGCCCGGAAAGGCCAGCTGTCCGCCGTGCACGCCGTAGTTGCTACGGCGCACCAGCACCAGGTGCAGTTCGCCTTCGGCGTCGCGGTACACGGGCACGAGCACGGCAGCGGGGCACAAGGTGGCGGTTGAGGTGGGTTCGGGCATGAGGCAATTGGCGGCTGAGTAATCTAGGGCAGCGCGCTAAATACGCTCCAGGTTTTCCACGGTTCGGTCGCCCTGCACGTTGCCGGTGTTCAGGGTGCCGGCGGGTTCAAACAACAGCAGGTGCACTTCTTCGTCGGCTACGGGGCGGTGCTCCACGCCGCGCGGCACCACCAAAAACTCGCCCGGTTCCAGCCAAATGGGCGCTTGCCCCTGCAGCTCCATGCACAACCGGCCTTTAATCACCAGAAACAACTCGTCTTCGTGCTCGTGGTGGTGCCACACAAAGGGGCCCTGCAGCTTGGCCAGCTTTACGTGTTGGCCGTTTAGCTCGCCCACAATTTTGGGGCGCCATTGCTCCTGAAACAAGCTAAGTTTCTCTTGCAGGTTTACTTTTTGCAGCGTCATGCGGTGTCAAACGATATGGTACGACGGTGGAATGGTTGGCGCCCGTTGGACACACGCCAACGGTTGCACGGGTTTGTGGGGCGTTTGCCGGCTGGCGTACCTAGGGCAATTGCCGTAGTTTACAGCCTAAACGGTTTGCCCAATCCTCCGTTCCGCTGCCATGCAAGTTCCCGCTTTAGCCCACGGGCCCGATCCGGCCGCAATCTATCCGATGCCCGGCCAGCAGCGATTGGTGTTTCTGAAAAACATCATCAACGACCCGCGCATCGAGGTAGGCGAGTACACGTACTACGACGACTTCCGCGACCCGCACCGTTTCCTGGAAAACGTGCTTTACCACTTCCCCTTCAGCCAGGACAAGCTGCGCATTGGGCGGTTTTGCATGATAGCCAGCGGGGCGAAGTTTGTGATGAACGGCGGCAACCACCGCACCGATGTGTTCACCGCGTATCCGTTCCCGATTTTCGGGCAGGGCTGGGAGCAGGCATTCGGGCCCGATAAATGGCCCAGCAAAGGCGACCTGGTAGTGGGCCACGACGTGTGGATTGGCCACGACGCCCTGCTGATGCCCGGCGTGCAGGTGGGCAACGGGGCCATAATTGCCACGCGCGCCGTGGTAACGCGCGATGTGCCGCCCTACGCCGTGGTGGCGGGCAACCCAGCTGCCGTAGTACGCATGCGTTTTGATGCCGACACCATTGCCCGGCTGGAGCAAGTGGCGTGGTGGAACTGGGATGCCGCCAAAATAACCCGCAACCTAGCCGCCATTTGCTCGCGCGACCTAGCTGCGCTGGAACGCGCCGCGTAACCCGGTTAGCGCAGCACGTAGCTGCCTTGCTCCGTTACCGCCACCGCGGGCACCGTACGGTTGGCCTCGAAATAGCGGTAGGCGGGCGCCAGGCTCTGCCAAAAAGCGTAGTGCGGGCTGTTGCGCCGCGTTTGCAGGGCCTCGTCGGTCAGCTCGAAGGGAAAGATGTGCACCGGCAGCTCGGCCTGCCCGGCGGCGCGCGCCTCCACGGCCAGCACGTACAGCTCCTCCACCAGCGCATCGGTAATGGGCAGGCAGCCGATGGTAACATCGGAGCCGTGGATGAAGATGTCGCCGCCGGGGTTGGGGGCGGCGTGGGCGAGGTCGGCGGCGTTGGGGTAGTCTAAGCCGAGCGAGAGGTGGTACAGGCTCTGCGGGTTGAACCGATCGACGGTGTAAAAGCCTTCGGGCACCTGCCCGTCGCCGGCGCGGCGCTTAGGACCTAGGGTGCCCGAGGTGCCGGCTAAGTAGTAGCTCCGCAGCATCTGAAAGCGGCCTTCGCCCTGGTTGCGGGCCCACACCTCCAGGCGGCGTCCAATTTTAAACGCGCGCAAGTACAACTCGAGCCGCTCGGGTTGCAGGTGCAAGCGGTGCAAATCGGCCTGCAGCCTGGGCCAGCAGTTGGTGTAGGCGGTGCGCACCCGCGGGTAGCGGTTTTGCTCGGTCCGGAACGTAGGAGCGGTAGAAGGCACAAAGCCGAGTATCGGCAAGAGCAGCAGGCACAGCAATAAGCGCATTGGTGGGAGCGGAGAGGCAGATTCGGAACCTCAACGTTACCACGCTTGCGCTTAGTATTCAAATATTGTAATGTACCTAGACTGATTGCGGCTGCCGCCTGACATTGCCCAAAAGCTACCTGGGGCCGGGCAGGGTTTGCCACGTTACCTCCGCTACGGCATCGGTTTTGGTGGAGAGATACTTGTTGTAAAGTGCCTCGGCCTGGCCGTGGTCGAGCACGGCGTCGCCTTCGGAGCGCAGCACCAGCAGCGGGGCGTTGGCGCCCAGGCCCAAGCCCTGCGACAGCGCCTGGTGCAGCTCGGGCGGGGTGGCGGCGTCGTGAAGTTTTACAACGGTAATGGTTTGGCCGTCTTGCTCAATTTGCGTGTACACGCCGGTTGGGCTGGTCGAGAACGTGCCGCCGGGGCCTACTGGGTAGTCTTGATCTGATTGCATAAACGTGCGGTGCGGGTAACTACTGCGCTGTACGCAGAACCGCCGTTGCGCGGCCGAACTGCCCTAGGTGGCAACGGCCGAGGTAAAGTATCTGTGGGCCGCGCGGCTGCGTAAAGGTTTTGGGTTTGCCGGGTGCCCGTAGCACCTAGGCGAGCTTGTGCGCACCCAACCATCTGCCCGCTATGAAAACCCTTTTGTTTGCGCTGCTGCTGAGCTTGTCGGCCTGCACCGCTACCAACGTCGAGTCGGTAAACGAAGCGCCCGGCGTAAACTTTGCGGCCTACCGTACCTACAACTTCTTGGATGTATCGGCCCGCAACGAAGCGGCTTTTCAGAGCCCGCTTAACGGGGTGGAGGAGCTTAAAAGCGCCATTGCCGCGCAGCTGGAGCGCCGCGGCTACCAACGCGCCGAGCAACCCGATGTGTGGGTGAACATTGGTATTGTAACCCAACAGCGCGTGCAAACCCGCGAAACCACCATCCGCGACGCGCCCGTGTACTTGGGACAGCGGCGCTACGCGTGGCGCAGCCAAGAGGTGCCCGTGCGCGAGTACACGGAAGGCACCGCCACCGTAGAGCTGGTTGACGCCGCCCGCAACGAGCAGGTGTGGGAAGGCGCCGTTGCCGGCGTGCTCACCGACAAACCCGAAACCCTCAGCAAGCGCATCGACGAGGCCATTGCCGAGTTGTTTGAGCGCTACCCCGTGAAACCGCAGCAGCCCTAGGTCGCCGCGTAGGCCCGCCGCCATTGCCTACGTCGTTTTCGGGGCCCGGCGCGCGCGTGGAGTGTAGCGCGCAATGTTTGGGTGGGAGGCCACGGTGCCAGAGTTACCGCTCCCCGGCTAGCGCTGTGGTGGGCAAGCTCGGCTACATCGCAATTGGGCAGGGTGCGTATGTGAGCAAACCGGCCCATTGGCCCTAGGTGCCAGCAGCCCGGCAGGGCAGGGGCAGCCTAGGCAGGGCGCGTATCCACGGCAAACGATCCTTCCCGATGAACGTTAAGCTTAAACCGCTCGATCAGCAAACCATTGTGATTACCGGCGCCAGCAGCGGCATTGGCCGCGCTACGGCCTTGCAGGCCGCCGCCAAAGGCGCCAAAGTGGTGCTAGCCGCCCGCAGCGAGGACGAGTTGCGCAAAGTGGAGCAAGAAATTACCAGCAAAGGCGGCCAGGCGCTGGTGGTGCCGACCGACGTAGCCAACCGCGGCGATATTTGCCGGCTGGCCGACCGCGCCATCGACTACTTCGGCGGCTTCGATACGTGGGTGAACGACGCGGGCATTTCTATCTGGGGCCGCCTCGACGAAGTGAGCGACTACGACCACCGCCGCCTGTTCGAAACCAACTTTTGGGGCGTCAGCAACGGTTCGCTCGAGGCCGTCAAGTACCTGCGGCGGCACGGCGGGGCGCTCATCAACGTGGGCAGCGTGGCCTCCGATGTAGCCATACCGCTGCAAGGCATGTACTGCGCCAGCAAGCACGCCATCAAGGGTTTTACCGATGCCCTGCGCATGGAGCTGGAAGAAGTAGGCGCCCCCGTGTCGGTAACGCTTATCAAGCCAGCGGCCATCAACACGCCGTTTCCGCAGCACGCCCGCAACTACATGGAGAAAGAGCCCAAGCTGCCCCCGCCCGTGTACGAGCCCGAAGAAGTGGCCGCCGCCATTTTGCACGCCGCTACGCACTCCGAGCGCGACATTTACGTGGGCGGCGGAGGCAAGCTGATGAGCACCCTCAACAAGCACCTGCCCCGCGCCATGGACCGCCTCAGCGAAACCCTGATGGTGGAGCAGCAAAAACGCAACGAGCGGCCGCGCAAGCCGCAAGGCTCGTTGCACCAGCCCAGCCACGGCGGCCCCGTGCGCGGCGACCACCCCGGCTACGTAATGAAAACCAGCCTGTACACCCGCGCCACCATGCACCCCTGGGCTGCGGGTGCCCTTATGGCATTGGTAGGCGCCGCCACGGTGGCGCTGCTGGGTGGCAAGCGCAGCAAAAGCACCGCAGCAACAACCCCAACCACTGCCCGCGCCGGCCTAGCGCCTAGCCTCTTTAATCACCCACCCGTGCCGGCAGCCCAAAGCCCAGGGCCAAGCACAGTGGGCACAACTAACCAAGCCGGCGGAGGCATATAACGGGTAGGTGTTGCCGAGGGCGGATGCGCTGGAACATGTGTTGAGCTGAACGCGTGCCACCAATTTGTGCGCTGCCACAGCCGGGCCGCACCTGCTAAAGCAACAGTTCCGGCGCGCAGGCCAGCATCATTCTGCCGCGGGCGCCGTATGGTGGGCTACTCCGTTCAACCCACACCTGCCGCTATGTCCTTTACCTCTGCCCAACCCGAAGACCTTCTTATCGATGCTGCCCGCCGCGGCGACGTAGCCCAAATTCGGGAGCTGTTGGCCACCGGCCTCGATGTCAACCTGCAAAACGGCAAGGGTTTCACGCCGCTGATTGTAGCCTCGTACGACGGCCACCTCGAGGCCACCCAAGTACTGCTCGAGGCCGGCGCCAACCCCAACGTGCAGGATGTAAGCGGCAACACCGCCCTCATGGGCGTGTCGTTTAAGGGCTACCCCGAAATTGCCCACTTGCTAATTGCCAACGGCGCCGACCTAAACCAGCAAAACGGCAACGGCGGTACGGCCCTGATGTTTGCCACTTTGTTTGGCCGGCACAACATCGTGCCGGTGCTGCTGGAAGCCGGTGCCGACACCCACATCCGCGACGTGCGCGGCCTTTCGGCCCGCGACTTAGCCGTGCAGCAAGGCAACGAGCAAGCCCTGCAACTGCTGCCCGAGTAGGCGCCTCTAGGTGCCCGCCGCTGCCGGTAGCAAACCAGCCCCCGGCACCCACCCTGCAGGGTGGGTGCCGGGGGCTGGCCCTAGGTGCGCCTGCGCAGTTTTGCGCCAAATAGGCAATGCCGCACGGTGTAAGCCTTGGGCAGTGATTTATTGCACCGAAACGGCATGGGTAAGCACCTGCCGGCCGTGCTCCACGCGCAGGATATACATGCCCACCGGCAGTTGCGCCGTGCTGAAGGTGGTTTCGGTAATTGCCCCGGCCGGCAGCAATGTTTGCTCGGCCACCTGCCGGCCCACCAGGTTCAGCAGCACAGCGCGTGCGGCCGGGCCGGTGTGGCCCTCGAGGCGCAACGTAAACTGCTCGCGAGTGGGGTTGGGGTACACGCTGCACGCCCTGATGGGCGCCGCAGGAGTTTCGGCAACGGGCGGCGTGCTGCGGTCGTCGTGGTGGCCGTAGCGGGCCAAGTAACCGCTGGTAAAGGTGCTCTGGAGCGTGGTGTTGCCGAACTGGCACGTGCCCGTGAACACGCCCGTCATGTACACATTCTCGCGGGCATCGAGGGCGAGCATACCAGTCGAGCTGGTGCCGGGGCCGCCCACCAGCACCGGGCGCATGGGTTGGCCGCTGGGTTGCAGCTGCACCCAAAACGCCTGGTTGGTGCCTTCCGACGACAGGTTCAGGATACCCGATACAAATACTTTGCCCGTGCGCGGGCTCACGGCCAGGTCGCCGTCGTAGTCGTCGGAGGGGCCACCTAGGGCGGTGGCCCAAGCCACGCGCCCGTCGCGGTTGTAGCGCACCACGGCCACATCGGTGCCGCCGTGGCTGGTGGCGGTTTTGTTGCCGAAAGTGCGGCTTCCCGAAAACCAGCCCGTTAGGTACACGTTGCCTTGGCGGTCGGCGGCCAGGCTGTTGCCGTCGCCGAAGGCGGCCGGCGCCTGCAACCATTGCAACTGGCCGCGGCGGGTATCAAATTTGGCCAAAAACAACGATTGGCTATTGTTGGCCGGAATGCTTTGCCCGGCTAGCTGCATGCCGCCGATGTGGTTACCGCTCACGTAACAGTTACCAAAGTTGTCAAGCGCTATGGCCCGGCCTACGTTACCGCCAAAGTCGGCCGCGCTCTGCCACATGTGCGCCCAGCGCACAGTGCCCTGGGGCGTGTAGCTGGCCAGGTAGGTTTGGCGCTGGCGGTTGGCAAACGTAAAATTGCCAATGTGCACTTGGCTGCCGCTGGCAGTGCCCGTGAGGTAAGCGTTGCCCATCACGTCGAGGGCCACGGCCCAGGCCGAGCAAGTGCTGTACAGCTCCGTACCCGAAGCACTGATTTGCTGCACCCATTGCACCTGCCCTGCAGCGTTGCATTTCAATAAAAAACCTGCCTCGCCGCTTGCAGGTGTTTGCGAGGTAATTTGCTGGTTGCGGCCGTAGCTGAGCGTGCCCTGAAAACTACCGGCCACGTAGCTGTTGCCCCGGGCATCGACTTGCACGCGGTAACCTAGGGCAAGGGCGCTGCTGGGCAGCTGCGTGGCCCACACCACCTCGCCCGAAGGTCGGCACTTGGCCACGTACAGGCTTAGCCCGCCCGGCGCGGTAAGCTGGGTGCTGCCGAGGCGCAGCGTGCCGCTCACGCGGCCGGTTAGGTACACGTCGCCGTTAACGTCGGTCGCCACGTCCATCACGGCGTTTATGTCGGAAAAGGCTTGCACCCATTGCAGGTTGCCGTTGGGTTGGGCCTGAGCTCCAACCCCAACCAATAAGCACAAGGCGAGTAGCAGTTGTTTCATACTTGAAATAGGATAACGAGATGAAAAATGGATGGCGCAAAGCCTGCGGTGCGGGCAACTTAGCTCCCCTGTACCCGCACGGAAACGAGCCCTAGAAATGCGGCTCCGTATTAATTGAAACACACTCAGCCAACCAATGCAGCCTCGGCTTCAATAGCCCGCTGCCCACTAACCGCTGCGCACACCGTATAGAGCAGCTAGTAACACAATTCGCATACTAAAGCTAACAGCAGTTGGCATCAATGCAAGAAAAAATTGAAACGCTGTACCGCGCTAAGTTTCATTGTTGCGTAATAGATTTATAATTGGGTGGCTTAATATTCTGTAAATAAGTAGTTTAATCGGTTATATGCAGGATTTTAAGTATTCATGAGCTGGTGCGTGTATAAAGCAACTTGCTTCAACAGCCAGCATTGGGCAACTAGCGCCACCGGCAACCAGCAATGCGAACTGAGTAGCATACTGCGCTGAATTTTCTGGCTGTGGGGCTTACCTCAGGTAGCGCTTTTGCGAGCGGAAGGCCGAGCCGCTGATGCTGCCTTCGCAAACATGCCTTTACTACCCCCGCACCATGCCCAGGTGGTATTCTGGGTAGCGCAGCCGCATGCATTGCTGGCTGGTTTGCTACGGGCGTTAAGCAACAACAGCTCCTGTTTCCTAGGTGGTTGGGGCGGCCGTTGCGCTTGGGAGTCGGCGTGGTGCAGAGTTTCGCTTGCTTTGCCAAAGCACACCTTTTAAGCATAACATGCTGACAATTAATGCGAATGCAGCCGTTTGCATGAGGCTCTGCCTGTGCCTTGCAGCCTAGGTGCACCTAGGGGTTAAATAACCACTCCACCACTTGCCAGAAAAAATTTTTACTGAATCACAAACAAAGGACGCGTACTATCGTTTGTGATAGTAAAGCTATCATACACAACACAACTGCTTTCATGATGTAACAATCCCCAGCCCAAACCTTGCAGCCAACGAGTGCCCGGCGCGGGGCGGACCGCGCAGCTTATTCGTTCACCTCAACCCTTTCCACAGTCATGAAAATCTTGTTGTTGCTTCGTTCGATGCTCACGCGCCAACGCCTGCAGGCTGCCAACCCGTTGCTGCCTCGTAGCGCCCAAGCCACTCGCCACCACTTGCTGCAGCGCCGCGTGGTGGGGCTGCGCACGCGGCTCCGCCGCCCGGGCGGGCCGGCCTTTCTGGCGGGCCGCCTGCTGCTGATGTTGCCGCTGCTGGCCACGTTGCTGAGCAGCTGCACCGTGGTGCGGCAGGGCGAAGTGGGCGTACGCCGCCGCCTAGGCAAAGTCGACGAGCAAGTGGTGTACGCAGGCCCCAAGGTGTTCAACCCGTTTATCAGCACCATCATTAAGGTGCCCACCACCACCCAAAACCTCGAAATCCGCTCGAATCTGCCCTCAAAGGAAGGCCTCACGGTGGGCTCCGAAATTTCCATTCTGTACCGCGTGCAGGGTGCCGAGGTGCCCAACATGCTCGAAAACGTAGGCCTGCAGTACGCCGATGTGCTCTTGCTGCCGGTGTTTCGCTCGGCGGCGGCCGACGTGTGCGCCCGCTACTACGCCAAGGACATGCACAGCGCCGAGCGGGCTACCATCGAGCGGGCCATTCGGGAGCAAATGAGCGCCACGCTCGAAAAACGCGGCTTTGTAATTGAAAACGTGCTGCTGAAAAACATTACGCTGCCCGGCGGCCTGGCCAAAGCCATTGAAGATAAGCTGGAAGCCGAGCAAGACGCCCAGCGCATGGATTTCCTGAAGCAACGCGAAACCAAGGACGCCGAGCGCCGCGTGATTGAAGCCGAGGGGCAGCAGCGCATTGCCATTGTGCGGGCCGAGGGCGAGCGGCAGGCGGCCATCATCCGGGCGCAGGGCCAGGCCGATGCCATGCGCATCGAGGCCGAAGCCGTGCGCACCACCAACCGCCTCATCAACCAGGGCCTTACCAAGGAAGTGCTGCGCTACAAAGGCATCGAGGCATTTCGCGAACTGTCGAAGTCGCAGAACGCCAAAACCATCATTTCGGGCAACGACCTGCCCGTGATTAACACCCTTGCACAGTAGTGACGACCCGCAATTTGACCGCCGCTACCCTATTAGGCCGCCCAGCGCGTAGGCTGGCCGCCTGCCTGTTGGGCCTGCTGCTCCCGGTGCTGGGGGCGCAGGCCCAGCAGAACCTATTCAACATTCCGGCCGGCGACCTGACGCCGCGCGGCAAGGTGTTTTTTCAGCACCAAACCAATGTGTACGACCTCCACACCTTCGAGTCGAAAAACCACTTTGTGTACGGCTTGGGCAGCGGCTTTGAGGTGGGCCTGAACGCGGTGAACATCAAGTTTAACCTGGCCCGGCGCAACGCCCCGCTTACCCTGCGCGACGGCCGCGACCCGAACTACCCGCTTAAGCCCTTGCTGCAGCTTACCGGGCAAAAGTTCTTTTACCTCACCGAGCACCTCAAAACCAGCATCGGCACGCAAGTGGGCCTCAACCCGGTGCGGTTTCGGCCGCGGCGCCAGCTTACGCACTTCAGCTACAACACGTGGGTGTACGAGCCGCGCCGCCACTGGAAGCTGGTGGCCGGGCCCTACCTCACCGACGTGGGCAGCGTGGGCCCCGGCAACCGCGTGGGTGTGTTGGCTGGTTTCGAGGTACCCGTGCACCGGCGCCTGCTCGTGATGGGCGACTTTGTTTCGGGCCGCCACGCGGCGGCCGTGTCGGTGCTGGGCGTTAATTTTTTGGCTACCCAGCGCCTGCAGCTGTGCGCCGGCGCGCTGCTGCCCAACCCCGGCAGCGGCAACCGCGCCGGCGTTGTGTTCGAGCTGAACCTGCTCGGCTACGACGAACCCTTTGGCGACGACCATTAACCCCGCCCTTTTTCAGCCCCATGCCCCATGAAACCTTTGCTCTTGCTGCTGGGCGCGGCGGCCCAACCGGGGGCCGCCGCGCCCAGCCCGGCGCCCTCCGCCGCTGCCACCGACCCCGTGCCCGTGCGCACGCGGCAGGTTAAGTTTCGGGCGCCGGCGGGCTGGGCCGAGCTGCACCATGCCCTGCCCGACACCGCCCGCCTGGTGGCCTACCGCCACCCGCAGCAGGCCGAGCTGCTGCTGGCCGGCCAATGGCTGCAGCCCACGCCCCGCCCCGAGGCCGCCGTGCACCGCCTGCTGCGCTACGCCGGCCTGGTGCCGGCCGGGGCGCCGCGTGTGGCAGTTAGCGGCCCCGGCGCCACGCACCTCAGCGGGCAGGGGCGATACCGCGGCCGCACGGCCCACTACGAGGCCGTGCTGTACCAGCCGCCCGGCCCCGAGCCCGCCGTAGTGCACCTGTACCTGGCCACCACGCCCTGGGGCGCGGCCGAGTCGCCGTTGCGCCAGCTGTTGCTTGCCTGTACCCTCCAACCCTTGCCCGTTTTGCCATGAAAACCCTGCTACTGTTTTGCCTGAGCTGCTTACTGACCACGGCAGCGGCCCGCGCCCAAACGGCCCCGGCCCTGGAGTGGGTGCGCAACCCCGATTACCACGTGCAGTACCAAGTGCCCAGCGCGTGGCGCGTGCAAATGGAAGCCCACGACAGCGCCGCCGTGGTTACCCACCTCGACCCCTCGGGGCAGATTTTGCTGGTGGTGGCCAAGCTGCGCAACGGCGCCCAACGCCAATCGCCGCACGAGGCCCTCGACGGGCTGCTGCGCCAATTTGGGGTGCAGGGCAACAAGCGTTACCGCACCGTGTACAACGGCATCGAGTTCGTCGAAACCACGGGCTCGGGGCAGCTGCACGGGCGCGCCTTGCGCTACGATGCCCTGGCCGGCCACCACCGCGGCCACGTGCTGCTCGTGTACGTGTACGCTACGCCCGAGGCCTTTGCCACCCACGATGCCCTGCTAACCCAGGTGGTGCACAGCATTGCCCCGTACGGCTCGCGGCGGGCCCGGCCCTAGGTGGCCGGCCCGCCGCAAGCCGGCTGCGGCCGCGCTTTGGCCCAGCCGGCGTAGCTTTGCCCGACCAACGCCCCAGCCCTCATGTTCAAGCCCGAGGTTCGCATCCAGCAAACCGAGTTACTCTCCGACGACTGGTACACGCTGCACAAGTACACGTTTGCACTGCAGCAGGCCGATGGCGAATGGTGCCACCAAAGCCGCGAGGTGTACGACCGCGGCAACGGCGCCGTAATCCTGCTTTACCACCCCGAGCGGCACACGGTGGTGCTTACGCGGCAGTTCCGGCTGCCCACCTACCTCAACGGCAACCCCACGGGCATGCTCATTGAGGCACCGGCCGGCCTGCTCGACGACGACCACCCCGAGGACTGCGTGCGGCGCGAAGCCGAAGAAGAAACCGGCTACCGCGTGCACCACGTGCAAAAGGTGTTCGAGGCGTACATGTCGCCGGGCTCGGTTACCGAAATCGTGTACTTCTTCGTGGCCGAGTACCTCGACGACCACCGCATGCACGCCGGTGGCGGCGTGGTGCACGAGCAAGAAAACATAGAGGTACTGGAGTTGCCCTTTGCCGAAGCCCTGCGCCTGATGCACGCCGGCGAAATCAAAGACGCCAAAACCATTATGCTGCTGCAGTACGCCCAGTTGCACGGCTTGGTGCAGCCCTAGGTGCCTTTAGGCAAACCGCGCCCATGTGCCCCGTTTAGGCCAAACCCGCGCTGTTAGTTGCCCCACGTTGCTGAGAGCCCAAAGTAGCGCTGAGTGGCACTCGGCGCTGGCGCCGCGGGCGCCAATCCGGGGCCGCGCCGTATGGCGTAAATCCGCGCAGTACCGCACGGCGGCCGTTGGCCGCCACGCCGAGTGCCACTCAGCGCTACACGCGGGCGCCTCGCAGCGTGGGTTACCTAGTGCCTGGCGGGCGGCTTGGGCACCGCCAAGGATGCTGAGATGAGATTGAATTTGCTGGTCTGGGTTGCTTGGGCAGAGTAATGCTCACGCGCCCAGGCATCTGGTTTATTTGCCTTATTACACGTTTGCTGCATGCCCAATGTCCTCGCCTATTCCCGCGTGTACTTCGAAAATGCCTCCGGAAGCGTAGCCGAGCACCCCGAGGGTTTTGCGGTGCTTAGCTGGCACAAAGGCCCGCGGCACCTCAACGATTTCAAGGCCGTGCTCAACCACCTCGACCGCCTGCTGCGCCTGCGCAACTGGAGCAAGCTGTTGGCCGATCAGCAATTGATGACGCCCTTTACGCCCGAAGAAACGGCCTGGGTAATGCAAGATTGGCTGCCCCGGGCCGTGGGCGAAGGCCCGTACCGCTACGCTGCTGTCATTCTACCGCTCGATGTATTTGCCCGCTTAGCGAGCCAAAGCGTGCTGTCGGAGTCGCAGAAAAAGTTTGTGGCCTACCAGCACTGCGCCACCGAGGCCGAGGCCGTGCAGTGGCTGCGGCAGCTCGGGTAGCCGCCTAAGCCGTGGGCAGGCTGCTGTTCCAGATGTCGCGGTGCAGCTTCCACTCGTTGCCTTCGTGCTTCCATACGGCCAGGTACTTGCCGCGGTCGACGAGCTGGCGCGCCTCGCCGAACAGCCTGTAGGTACCCATTTCAATGGCCGTTTCGTCGTCGAGCTGTTCCACTTCCACCGGATGCAATGCCGCCTCCCGAATACCGCTTTGCATGGCCGAGTGCCAGTACGCGGCAATGTTTTGATGGCCCGATACCGGCTCGTGGCCCGAGGGCAGCACCGTGCCGCCCTCCGAGTAAAGTCGTGCCAACCCAGCCGCATCGGCGCGCGCAAAGGTGCGCTCGAAAGCGTGGTTGGCCTGCTGTATTTCATCCATAATCGTTACCGACAGCGCATCCATGGGCTACAGGGTTAGGTGATGATCGACAAATACTTACCTGGCAGGATAAGGTATAGCATTCGGCCGATACTTCGTACCTCTTCGGCCACAAACCGGTAAAGTGCCGGCCGCCCTAGGTGCCGCGGGCTGCGGCTGCGGGCGGCACCTAGGGCGGCCCGGGCTTAGCGGGCCGCGCTGGCCGGGGCCTTGCCCGGACGCAGCCGCACGCGGTACAGGTTGCTTTGGCCGTTCAGTATCCCGTTGGGGGCGGCTTCGGACACAGAGCGCATACTGCCGAAATACAGCCATTGCCCATCGGCCGAAAGGGTAGGCGTAAGCTCGAATTGCGGGGAGTTGCAGCTGCCGGGCAGGTGCACCGGCGTGCCCCAGCCCGTTGCGGTGCGGGGGGCGGCGTATAAGTCGCCGGCGCCCAGGCCAGTGCTACGGTCGCTCCAAAACAGCAGCCAGCGGCCGTCGGGGGTTATTTCCAGGTCGCTTTCCGAGGCTTTGGTGTTGAGCTCGGGCCCGAGGTTTTCGGGCGCTCCAAAGCGGCCTTGCGCTAGGCGCGAGCGGTACCCATCGAGGCCGCCGTGGCCGCTGCGCCGCGCCGAGCTAAAATACAGGTAGCCCTCGTGGAAGGAGGGCCCCAGCTCCATGCCCTTGCCGTTGATATCGGACCCTAGGTGTTGGGGCTGGCCCCAGGTGCGGCCATCCCAGCTTACCTGCCACAAATCCAGGTCGCGGCGGGTCGAGTCGCGGCTGGGCGCGGGGCGGTCGGAGGCGAAGTACAGCGTGCGGCCGTCGGGGCTGAAAGTGGGGTCGGAGTCGGCGTAGCGCGCATCGGCAAACGGCACCGGCTGCGGCGCCTGCCACTGCCCGCGCTCCAGGCGGCTGATGAAAATGTGCGCCTCCTGAAAATCGGGCTTGCTGCGAGCAAACACCAGCGTGCGGCCATCGGGCGCGAGGCTGGGGTTGTACTCGTTGGCCTCGGTGGAGAGCGTGCCCGGCCCAACCAGCTCGGCCGGCGCCGCGGCTAGGTTGCCCAAATCGAGCACAGGCGGCAGCTTTAGCGAGGTGGTTGCCGGGCGGGTGCAGCTCAGCCCAACGGCGCCCAGCAGGCCAAAAACAGCGGGCCAAGCCATGAGGTGTTCAAAAGCAAATCGACGCATAAATCAGTAGCCCAAAAGCATGTGCGCTACTGACTGCCAAGGCTAAGGGCGGTTGCAGCAACGCGCCCACATGATGATGTGAGCACGGCAGTTGCTGCGTACCGGGGCTGCTTTTGCTACCAACGCCTAGGTGCTGCCCGGCCGAACAGGCTAAGCCACACCGGCAATATCGAGTTGGGCAAGCTGCGGCACCGCCACGGGTAGTTGCGTGCGCAGCAGCAGGGCGGCAACGGCGCCCGGCAACTCAGCAAGGGTAAGCGGCTGCGCCGGCCGGGCCACCAAGTGGTAGTGCGTGTCGCGGTGCGCGTGCAGGTTGGTTTTGTCGAAGGAGTACAGGCCGCGGCGGGCGTAGCGCACAAAGCCTTCGGCGTTGCGCCCACTCCGGGCGGCGTGGGCTTCGGCTTGCACCAGCGCGGCGGCTTCGGTTTCGGGCAGCGCCAGAAAGTACTGGTGCAACTGCAGCAAATCTTCCTCCGACGCGGCTACCGACCCGGGCAGCACCCCACCGCCCGAGGCCACGTGCACCACGTAGCCCTCGTTGTCCACGGCAAACCAGTCGATGTCAGAGTCCTGCTGTTCAAGTTCGGAGATGCGCATGGCGGAGTGAGGTAAGCCGTTGATTCGGGCGCAAAGCTACCGCGCGCCGACTCAACGGCCCCAGTTGCCGAAACCTAGGCCAGCCCAAGTCGCCTTGGCCACCGTGCCCCTAAGAAATCTGTACCACGCCCTCAATGTGCTTCATGGCCCATTGGTCGAGGCGGTGCAGAATGGGGGCTAGCTCGGCGCCTTTGGGACTGAGCTCGTAAGTAACCTCCGGCGGAAAGCCGTTGTGCACCGTGCGCTCCACCAAACCGCCGTTTTCGAGCTGGCGCAGTTGCTCCAACAGCACTTTCTTCGATACCCGCGGAATAGCGCGCCACAGCTCCGTAAAGCGCATCGCCCCCGCCGACAAGTGGAAGAAGATAATCGGCTTCCATTTGCCCGAAATCAGGTTGAGGGCCACTTTGGTAGCGCACTGCTCAACATCGCGGTAGGTATGGCGCATACGCGGGGTAAACCAAAAGGTAACTGGGTAACCAGCAGGTAAACTTCTTGAGGCGGTAGGGCAGGGGCGCAACCTTTGTTTAACCAAGGCTGGCAGCGGCTGCCACGCCGACCCAAGATAGTACTCAACCTGCTTACCCTTATGCAAGTTCAACTCATTCGCCACGCCACGCTGCTGCTGAAAGTAGCCGGCAAAACCCTGCTCGTTGACCCTATGCTGGCCCCGCGCGGCCACGACGAGCCCGTGCCCATGTCGGCCAACCAGGTGCGCATTCCGCTGGTCGATCTGCCATTCCCCGCCGACGAGCTGCCCCAGCTGCTGGCCTCCGTTGATGCCGTGCTGCTCACCCACACCCACCGCGACCATTGGGACAGCGTAGCCCAAGA
The DNA here is from genome assembly GCF_003574965.1 of Hymenobacter oligotrophus. NCBI lineage: Bacteria > Pseudomonadati > Bacteroidota > Cytophagia > Cytophagales > Hymenobacteraceae > Hymenobacter > Hymenobacter oligotrophus. Next base: position 4,094,960 of record NZ_CP032317.1, read on the forward strand.
GCTGCTCGCCAAGCACCTACCCATTTTGTGCCAGCCTGCCGATACCGAAACCCTGCGCGGGCAAGGCTTCACGGAAGTACTGCCCGTGGAGGCGCAGCTCGATTGGGAAGGCATCCGCATCTACCGCACGGGCGGCCAGCACGGCACCGGCGAAATAGGCCAGATGATGGGCACTGTATCGGGCTTTGTGGTAGAGGCCGAGCAGCAGCGCCTCTACATTGCCGGCGACACCATTTGGTGCGATGAAGTAACCCAAGCCCTCGACCAGTACCGCCCCAACTACATCGTGCTGAACGCCGGCGGCGCCCAGTTCCTGAAAGGCGACCCGATCGTGATGACGGCCGCCGAAGTAGCGCAAGTAGCCCGCTACGCCTCGCAAGCCACCGTGTACGCCGTGCATTTAGAAACCGTCAACCACAGCACCGAAGACCGCGCTATAACCAAGGCTTACCTAGAGCAACAGGGCATAGGTTCGCAAGTTCACGTGCCGGCTGATGGCGAGTTACTGCCTCTCACGTCGCGACAGATAGAGAAACAGTTGAAACACTAGAGGGAAGAAATGAAACCGGCCCGCTGTCATAGCGAGGCCGGTATCTATAAGGAGGCGGGTCTATTACGGGGCACAGCCTCGCGCGAAGATCAGCACCAGCGACAAGCTCCCGCTAGAAAGGGATAGATGATTTGTATTCGAAAAACGGTATTTAGTATTTTATCTAACTTTAGCCGCTGTCAACGCCCTGCAATTATGAATGAACAACTGATAATCAAAAATTTTGGTCCGATTAAGGAGGCTGCTGTGAATTTCAAAAAAGTCACAGTGTTTATTGGCCCTACTGGCGGTGGTAAGAGTACTTTAGCTAAGCTAGTATCCATATTTCGCGATGTGGATTTTTATATTTCAGAATACGGGCCGCTAGATTTACTTCAGTTTTACGGAATTGAAAGTTATTTTGAAAAGAATAGTGAGATTAAGTTTAATAGAGATAGGTATGGATTGAAGTTAAAGCGCAATTCAGTCACATATGACAAAGTTACAAGGCAAATAATAAATAGTTATACAAAGTTGACTACAAAGGCATTTAATGAACGTTCAAAAGAACGAGTGCCAAGCCTAGTTGATTCTATTCATAGCGCTGCTAAACAAGCAGGCCTAGATAATAGTGGAGTGGACGATATAATGAATAATATATATCCTATAGTAGAGCAAGTAATACAAGATACAAGTCGGGAAATGATGAAGATCATATTTTCGAAAATGTTCTTGTATACTCATCCTGCCTATATACCTTCTGAGAGAATGTTTGTATCGGCTCTAAACAACTCGTGGGCAGGTTTAATGCGTGATGATATTGGTCTTCCTCAATCTTTGCTGGCTTTTGTTAATAACTTTTCTCAGTTTAGGTCGTCTATAGGTAAGTTAGAGTTGCCGATGTTTAATGTTAATTATATTCATAAAGACGGAGAGGATCTGATAGAAATTAAAGGGAGTGAAAAAAAGTTAAGTTTACACGAAACTGCTAGTGGAATTCAAGCCACAGCACCGTTGTTAGTTTTGATTGAATATCTCAGTCGCAATGTTGAAGAAGTACAGAGTTTTATTGTTGAAGAACCAGAGTTGAACTTGTATCCGGTAGCGCAACACGATTTTATAAAATGGCTGGTGCAAAAATGCTGTTTAGGTAATAATGACCTAACCATCACAACTCATAGTCCATACATATTGGCAAGCTGTAATTTGCTTATGGAAGCTTATAAGGTTTGGCAACAGCGTCCTGAACTCGAGATGGAAATAGATAAAATTGTTCCACGTGCTTCGTGGATTAATCCGGATAACTTTGCGGCTTATTATGTTGATAAAGAAGTCGTGTCTATTAAAGACGATCGTACAAATTTGATAGGTGGAAATCATCTGGATGATGTCTCTGGTAGTATTTCAGATGCGTTTAGAAAATTATTGCGTCTTAAAAAGCAGCGGGACAATGCGTGAAATTATTGAAAATAGGTTTACTCATTGTCGACAAAAAGGCTGTATTAATATATATCCTGAGCCGGTTTCTTATTATGCTGATCCGCCTGGAGAAGGTTGGGTTTGCCGAGTTCCTGATGAGGACTTTGATCCAGAAAGACACTTCACGGTTTATAATTCAGGTGAAAGGAATATTCATTTAGTGGCTATAGATAAATGTCTAATTGGTCGCAATAAACAAATTCGTAAGCGCTGTGATTGTGTGTTCTTCGAGGAGCGTGATGTTTGTTTTGTTGAATTCAAACTTCGCGCAGAAGGGCGGGAACATGAAGATGACCGCAATCAACAAACTAGGTTAGAAGAGGCCGCAGAACAGTTGCTACAGACGATTCAGCTTTTTGAAGAGGAAGGCCTCCTTACTAACGAGCATAGAGTTAGAGCTTATGCATTTGTGGGTTACGGCCCTTTATATCCGGCCCCTACCACAACGTTGGTGTATTTGGCAGAATATCTTGATAGTAACATTAGATCAGCTATTGATTTTGATGCAAAGGATAGCGTGATATTCTAATTTTAATCGGTTTCTTATTGTATGCAGCTTGAACATTCCGATCTTAAAAACAACACCGCCGGGCTAAATAGGCCCGGCGGTGTTGTTTTCTCTTTATGAAGTTTTACTCTACTCCCCCAGCTTCTCCAAAATCTGCTGTGCCGCCACAGCAATGACAGTACCGGGTCCATAAATGCCCGTCACGCCAGCGTCGTAGAGGAACTGGTAATCCTGCGAGGGGATAACACCACCGGCAATAACAAGTATGTCTTCGCGGCCGAGCTTGGCCAGCTCCCCGATGAGCTGCGGCACGAGGGTTTTGTGGCCGGCGGCCAGCGACGACACGCCTACCACGTGCACATCGTTTTCGGCGGCCTGGCGGGCTACCTCCTCGGGCGTCTGGAACAAGGGGGCAATGTCCACGTCGAAGCCTACGTCGGCGAAGGAAGTGGCAATTACCTTGGCGCCGCGGTCGTGGCCGTCCTGGCCCATTTTGGCCACCATCATGCGGGGGCGGCGGCCTTCTTTCTGGCTGAACTCGTCGGCCAGCTGGCGGGCCTTGGCAAATTCCTGGTCGTAGTCCATTTCGGCAGAGTACACACCCGACACGGTGCGGATGGCGGCCTGGTGGCGGCCGTACACCTTCTCGAGCGCGTCGGAAATTTCACCTAGGGTAGCGCGCAGGCGGGCGGCCTCCACGGCCAACTCCAACAAGTTCTGCTGGCCCGAGCGCGCGGCATCGGTCAGGGCATCGAGGGCGCGCAGCACGGCGGCCGAGTCGCGCTCCGAGCGAATGCGGTTGAGGCGGGCAATCTGCGAGTCGCGCACGGCGGCGTTGTCGATGTCGAGAATCTCGATGTCGGTTTTCTCCTCCACGCGGTACTTGTTCACGCCCACAATCACCTCCTTGCCAGAGTCGATGCGCGCCTGCTTGCGGGCGGCAGCCTCCTCGATGCGCAGCTTGGGCAGGCCCGTTTCAATGGCCTTGGCCATGCCACCTAGGGCTTCAACCTCCTGAATGAGGGCCCAGGCTTTGTCGGCCAGCTCGTGCGTGAGCGTTTCTACGTAGTACGAGCCGCCCCAGGGGTCCACCACTTTCGTGATGTCGGTTTCGTGCTGCAGGTACAGCTGGGTGTTGCGCGCAATGCGAGCCGAGAAATCGGTGGGCAGGGCAATGGCCTCGTCGAGGGCATTGGTGTGCAGGCTTTGCGTACCACCTAGGGCGGCGGCCAGCGCCTCCACGCAGGTGCGCGTTACGTTGTTGAAGGGGTCTTGCTCGGTGAGCGAGTAGCCTGAGGTTTGGCAGTGCGTGCGCAAAGCCAACGACTTCGGGTTTTCGGCCCCAAACTGCTTGATGAGCTTGGCCCACAGCAAACGGCCGGCGCGCATCTTGGCAATTTCCATGAAGTGGTTCATGCCGATAGCCCAGAAGAAGGACAGGCGCGGCGCAAACTGATCGATGGTCATGCCCGCCCGCAGGCCGGCGCGCACGTACTCCACGCCGTCGGCCAGGGTGTAGGCCAGCTCCAGGTCGGCGGTGGCGCCGGCTTCCTGCATGTGGTAGCCCGAGATGCTGATGGAGTTGAAGCGCGGCATCTTCTGCGCGGTGTAGGCGAAGATGTCGGCAATGATGCGCATCGACGGCTCGGGCGGGTAGATGTAGGTGTTGCGCACCATGAACTCCTTCAGAATGTCGTTCTGAATGGTACCCGACAGCTTCTCGGGTGCTACGCCCTGCTCCTCGGCGGCCACAATGTAGAAGGCCATAACCGGCAGCACAGCGCCATTCATGGTCATCGACACCGACATCTGATCCAGGGGAATCTGGTCGAAGAGTACCTTCATGTCCTCCACCGAGTCGATGGCCACGCCGGCCTTGCCCACGTCGCCCACCACGCGCGGGTGGTCGGAGTCGTAGCCGCGGTGCGTAGCCAGGTCAAAGGCTACCGACAAGCCCTTTTGCCCACCCGCCAGGTTGCGGCGGTAAAAGGCGTTCGATTCTTCGGCCGTCGAGAAGCCCGCGTACTGCCGAATGGTCCAGGGGTTCTGCACGTACATGGTGCTGTACGGCCCGCGCAGGTACGGCGCTTGGCCCGCGCCAAACCCTAGGTGGTCGAGTGAGGCTACGTCGTTGGCCGTGTAAAACGCCTTCAGCTCGATGCCCTCCGGCGTAGCAGAGGTTTTGGTGGAGGTAGGGCTGGCAGGCAGCGGAGCTGCGTTGTAAGGTATATGGGCGAAATCGGGTTTCATAAGGAAATGCTCTTCTGCTCGTTGGGGGCGGCTTGCTCGATCTGTCATCCTGAGCAAAGCGAAGGACCTTCTCTCGCCAGATAGAAATTACTATCCCGCGTGGTAAGGTCCTTCGCTTTGCGGACGCTAGATATAGGATGACAGGACTTCAGAATGATACAATACGGTTACTACCTACCTTGCAGGCGCGCCAGCACATCCTCGGTGGTGTGGCCGTGCACGGTAAACTCCTTGAAGCCGAAGTGTTTCACGGCGTCCTGCATGGTAGCCAGGTCGGCAGTGAGGAGCAAGGGCGGCTCCAGCTCCAGCTCGGGCGCGTTTTCCTCGTCGAGCTTCATGATGAACTGCGCGAACTCGCGGAACTGCGGCTCCTGGGCGTACATCAGCGTGGCTGCATCGGGCGAGGAGAACAGCACCGACAGCGTGCCCACGGGCGGCAAATCGTTGGCGGCGGGGCGCTCGTCGGGCGGCAGCATGTTGGTGTACAAATCGTGCACGAAATGAATGGTATCGGCCCCCAGCAGCACCACCGCGGCCGACTTCTTCTGCAGCTCCTTGCGCACAAAGTGCATGGCCGTGGCCAGGCGCAGCACCTCCGAAGGGTATGCAGCCCGCGTGGTATCAAAGTGGCGGCTGCGTAGCAGTTTCTTCGGGTCAAAGTCGAACTGCTCCGTAGGGTTCTGGAAGCGGTTGGTGCCCACAATCACCTGCTCGCCGGTGGCAATGCCGTGAAACTTCTCCAGCGCCAGCTTGCGGATGTCCTCCATGATGCGGCCGCGGTTCATCAGGAACCCGCCCTTGGCGTCGATGTCCTGGAACATGGCCCAGGCCTCTTGCGCCAACTGGTCGGTTAGCGTTTCGATGAAGTACGAGCCAGCAGCGGGGTCGGCTACGCGGTCGAGGTGGGCCTCTTCGCGCAGAATAATGGGCACGTTGCGGGCAATGCGCGCCGAAAACTCGTTGGGTTCGGCGTACAGGCTGTCGTAGGGCGTTACCGAAATAGAATCGGCGCCGCCCAGCACCGCGCTCATGGCCTCGGTGGTAACGCGCAGCATGTTGGTATAGGGGTCGAGGGTGGTCTGCGTCCACGACGACGTGGCCGCGTGGATGCGCAGCGCCGACGCTACCTCGGTGGGCAAACCGTAGGCGTGCAGCAGCGTGGCCCACAAGCGGCGCAGGGCGCGCAGCTTGGCCATTTCCATAAAGTAGCTCGGGCCAATGCTCACGTGCACGTGCATGGCCGACGCCACCGTGGCGGCGTCCACGTCGAGGTCGTCGGAAATGAAGTTCTCGAAGTACACCGCCGCCAGGCCCAGAATGCACGCCAGCTCCTGCGTGGCCGAGGCGCCGCGGTTGCTGAAAAAGCTGCCGTTGAGGGGCAGCGTGAAGAAGTTGGGCAAGTGGCGCGTAAGCTGCACGCAGCGGCGCAAGGCGTGCACCAGCACGGCGTAGTCGTCGGGTTGGCTAATGGCGCCGGGCGAGTACCGCAAAAAACCTTGCAGCTGCGCCCCGCCCGCGGCCTCGAGCAGGCGGGCCGTAAACTCCTCGGGCTGGCGCGATACCGTGAAGCCTAGGTAGGCCGTGCCGAGCGGCAGGTTGGCAGCGAGGTATCCCAGGTCGAACCGATCGGGCGCATCCAGGTCGAAGTGGATGCCGTCGGCACCGTTCTGCAGGGCTTTGGCCGCGAAGTTGACGACGGCGTGGCCGTCGTCGGTGGCGGTTACGCGCAGTGTGGGCACGTTGCGCCACGCGTTGGGCGCCGCATTGGGCGTGTGGCGCACCTGCGGCGTGGGTTGCTGACCTAGGGCGGCCAGGGCTTCGCGGTGGTAAAAGGGTTCGATTGCCAAGCCCTCGGGCGTGTGCCACTGCAGTTTGGCGGGGTCGGCCCCTTTCAGGTCGCGCCGGATGCGCTCCTGCCAGGCTTCGGTGCTAAGCGAATCGAACTCAGTAAATGTAATGGGCGCAGAACGGGGCGTATCGGACATAAAACGCAGGGGAAACTAGCGGTGGGCAACGCGGGCCAGCTTTAGCGGCGGAAAGATACCGTGTTTGGTGGCAAAAAAGCGGCTGGCAATCGGCTATGCCTGCCAAGCTGCGCTTTCGGCCGCGGCATTGCACCTAATACGGCGGCCCGGCGTTGGAGTGGCGCCCGTAGCCGTGGCTTGCTTATTGTACCTTTGCTGTTATGACTGCACTCCTGAATCGGAGCCTGGGATTGTTGTTGGCCGCTGTGGTAGCCCTGCCGGCTTGCCAGCGCGCTGCTTACCAGCCCCAAGCCCAATTGCCGGCCACCACGGCCGTTACCGTAACGGCCGCCCAAGCCGCCGACCCCAAGGTAGAAGCCGTTGTGGCGCCTTACCGCCAAAAAGTAAAAGAGCAGATGGACGAGGTAATCGGTACCGCGCCCACGGCCATCCGGAAAAACAACGGCGAGTCGCCGCTGGCCAATTTCACGGCCGATATCCTGCGCGAGCGGGCTGCCACGGCCCTAGGTCAGCCCATCGACCTAGGCGTGATGACCAACGGCGGCTTGCGCGCCGAGCTGCCCGCCGGCAACATCACGGTGGGATCGGTGTTCGAGCTGATGCCCTTTGAAAACGAGCTGGTGGTGCTGGATGCGCCCGGCCCCGTGGTGCAGCAGATGTTCGACTACGCCGCCCGTGTGAAGATGGCGCTGGCCGGGGCTACCTACACCGCCACCCCCGACGGCAAGCCCGCCGACATCCAAATTGGCGGCAAGCCGTTCGATGCCTCGCGCACCTACACCATTGCCATTTCCGATTACCTGGCCGGCGGCGGCGACCAACTCACGTTTTTCCGGCCAATTAAGCCCCGCACCACCGGTGTGCTGGTGCGCTCAGCCATCAACGACCACATTCGGCAGCTTACCAAGGCCGGCAAACCCGTAGAGGCCAAGGTAGAAGGCCGGGTAAAGCTCATCAATTAACAATGATCAATGAACAATGAGCAATGATCAATTAGCAGTGCGTACTGACCAAAAGAGTTGCGGGCAACAGTGGGCACTCCGGTATCATTGTCAGCTCCTTACCATGCACTGCTCATTGTTCATTAATAATTGTTCATTGCTCATTGCTAACTGCTCATTGAATACATGAATCGTCGCAACTTTATTAAATCATCGGCATGGGGCGTGGCAGGCCTAGGTCTGCTGGGTCCGGGCCTCATCAGCTCGGCCGAAGCAGCCGGCGGCCAGGTGCGCCTCACCATTCTGCACACCAACGACATGCACTCGCGCATCGACCCGTTTCCGGCGGGTAGCGCGCAGTTTGCCGACCAAGGCGGCATGGCCCGCCGGGCCGCCTTGGTGGCCAGCATCCGCAAGGAGCAGCCCAATGTGCTGTTGCTCGACGCCGGCGACATTTGGCAGGGCACGCCCTACTTCAACTTCTTCGGTGGCGAGGTGGAGTACAAGCTGATGAGCCAAATGGCCTACGATGCCGCTACCCTAGGTAACCACGACTTCGACAACGGCCTGCAGGGCCTGGAGAAGCAGCTGCCCAATGCGCAATTCCCGTTCATCAACGCCAACTACGACTTCTCGCAAACCGCGCTAAAAGGCCGTTTTCAGCCTTACAAAGTATTCGAGAAGCAGGGCGTGCGCATTGGTGTGTTTGGCGTGGGCATTGAGCTGGCCGGCCTGGTAGGCGACCGAAACTACGGCAACACCAAGTACCTCGACCCGATTGCCGTGGCCAAGGAGCAAGTGCAGCACCTGCGCGGCCACGAAAAGTGCGACCTGGTAATTTGCCTTTCGCACCTCGGCTACAAGTACGAAAGCGCCAAAGTCGACGACCACAAGCTGGCCGCGGCCGTACCGGGCATCGATCTGATTTTGGGGGGGCACACGCATACTTTCCTCGATACCCCCACCGTTGTGGAGGGCGGGCAAGGCCACCGCACGCTCATCAACCAAGTGGGTTGGGCAGGCATCAAGCTCGGGCGTATCGATTACGTGTTCGACCGCAAAACGCGCGCAGCGGGCGTGGCAGCGGCTGGGGCGTTGAGTATCAGCGCCTCGGCCCTCGGTTAGCGCGAAAGCGTTTGGCAGCCTGCCGATTTTTCCACAATTTTGTCTCCCTTTCGCCGAAACCGGGCCCGCGCGCCCGGTTCTCGGTCTACTTAGTCTCCACCTCTCCGCACAACGATTGCGCCGCCTAACTG